>NZ_NEJU01000050.1:0-1184 GCF_002113295.1 Pseudomonas sp. B10(2017) | reverse complement strand
GCCGCTTGTATGGTGATACTCGAAGGGGTGGTGGGACGAAAAAGCCGAATCTGACTGTTCACAGCAGTACAGACCGTGGGAGAACTCGCCCCACCCCTTCACCAAAGCGCCGATAAAGAATGCATCGTTTGCAAGCGACGATAGAAGCAAGCCAGCGCCTCTTGGTGAAACCCCTCCGAGCCCAAAAACCATACCGTGGGAGTTCAGGCGATGGCAATGCGAGTAGAGAAGTTCATCATTGGCGTCGATGTCGCCAAGGTCGAACTGGTCAGCTATTGCGAGGAAACCGCTCAACAACACTCGTTGAAAAATACAAAGCCTGAGATCCGCAAGTGGCTGGCACTTCAGCCAGCCAATACGGCTATCTGTGTTGAAGCCACCAACGTTTATCACCTGGACCTGGTGGAGATGGCTTACGAAAAGGGTTTTGCAGTCTATGTCGTTGATGGGTACCAACTCAGCAACTACCGAAAAGGGATTGGCGGGCGTGCCAAAACTGATGCATCTGATGCCTGCCTGCTAGCCCGTTTCCTGGATCGTGAGGGCAGCTTGCTTCGTCCTTGGTCACCCCCTCCAGCCGTCTACAGCAAGCTTCAGAGCCTTCTCCGACGCCGAGCAGCGCTGGTGTCAGCGCGCACCAGTCTGACCCAGAGTTGGGGTAACGAAGCGTCCCTCAAGGACGCCTTCAATAGCTTCGCCAAACACTTTGAGTCGCTTGATCTGCTGATTCAAAAGCGTTTGAAGACGCTGGTTAGAGAAGCGGGGCTGAGCGAGCAGGTTGCCCGCTGCCAGGCAGTTGAAGGCATTGGTTTTCTGACTGCCGTCGCTTTAGTCACCGCCTTCATCCGCGGCGACTTCAAGCGCAGCGATTCATTCATCGCTTTTCTAGGCATGGATCTGAAAGTTGCCGAATCAGGCCAGAAATCCGGACGCCGATGCTTAACCAAGCGAGGCTGCTCAGAAGTGCGCCGGCTACTGCACAATGCAGCCATGGCGGCTAGCAAGACAGCTGCGTGGAAAGAGGTGTATGAACATTATCGGAATACAGGTAAGGCAACCACTCAGGCCCTTGTCATCCTGTCCCGAAAGCTGGCCAGAATTGCATTCGCCTTGATGAAGACTCAAGGCGAATACATGAGCAAAGGGGGCAAAAAGCATTGCCCACAACCATAGAATCTCCCACA
>NZ_NEJU01000049.1:0-1190 GCF_002113295.1 Pseudomonas sp. B10(2017) | reverse complement strand
TGCAACGAAATGATCGAATCGCCGCCCAGCTCGAAGAAGTTGTCGGTCAGGCCGACCTTCTCCAGCTTCAGCACATCCGCCCAGATCGCCGCAATCTGCTGTTCCAGATCGCTCTGCGGCGCGACGTACTCGCCCTGCAACTGGCTGGCATCCGGCTGCGGCAGGGCCTTGCGGTCCAGCTTGCCGTTCGGCGTCACCGGCAGCTTGCCGAGCAGCAGCAGGTGCGCCGGCACCATGTAGTCCGGCAAACCGGCCTTCAGCGCCTCGCGCAGGCTGTCGCGCAATGCACCTTCGTCTTGCGAGCTGTCGGCAGGCACCACATAGCCCACCAGCTGCTTGCCGCTTGGCCCGTCCTGGGCCAGCACCACGGCTTCCTGCACACTCGGCAGCTCCAATAGACGCGCCTCGATCTCGCCCAGTTCGATGCGCAGGCCGCGGATCTTCACTTGGTGGTCGATGCGCCCCGCGTAGTCGATCACGCCATCGGCGCGGTAGCGCGCCAGGTCGCCGGTGCGGTACAGGCGCCCGCCGTTGTCGCTGAACGGGTCCGGCACGAAGCGTTCGGCGGTCAGCGCCGGGCGTTGGTGGTAACCACGGGCCAGGCCCACGCCGCCGAGGTACAGCTCGCCGGCACTGCCGCGCACCGCCGGTTGCAGGCTGCCTTCGAGGATATGGGTCTTGAGGTTGTCGATCGGCTGGCCGATCGGCACGCTGATGCTTTCGTCCGGCTGGCAGGTCCAGTGGGTGACGTCGATCGCCGCTTCGGTCGGGCCGTACAGGTTGTACAGGCCCGCCGCCGGCAGGCGCTGCAGGGTCTGGCGGGCCAGCTCGGCCGGCAGTGCTTCACCGCTGCACACCACGCGCTTGAGGCTGACGCAGCTTTCTACCGCTTCGTGGGTCATGAACGCCTGCAGCATCGACGGCACGAAGTGCAGCGTGCTGATGCCGTAATGGTTGATGCATTCCACCAGCAGCTGCGGGTCGCGGTGCGCACCCGGCTGGGCCACCACCAGGCGCGCCCCGGTCATCAGCGGCCAGAAGAACTCCCACACCGACACGTCGAAGCTGAACGGGGTTTTCTGCAGCACGCTGTCGCTGGCATCCAGGCCGTAGGCTTTCTGCATCCAGCACAGCCGGTTGACCAGCGCCTGATGGCTGTTGCCAGCGCCCTTCGGGCGACCGGTGGAGCC
>NZ_NEJU01000048.1:0-1249 GCF_002113295.1 Pseudomonas sp. B10(2017) | reverse complement strand
CGGGTCAGGCCGATCGACACCTTGTTACCGGTACCGAGGAAGTTGCTCTGGCTGATCGAACCACCGAGGATCAGGCCGGCGCTCTGGGCAAAACCGACGCTGGCGGTGATCGAGCCGGAGGCCTGCTCTTCGACGCTGTAGTTGACGTCGACCTGGTCGTCGGTGCCCGGCACCGGTGGGGTCTCGACGTTCACTTCCTTGAAGAAACCCAGGCGCTCCAGGCGGGTCTTGGACTGGTCGATCAGGTAGGTCGAGGCCCAGCCGCCTTCCATCTGGCGCATTTCGCGACGCAGCACTTCGTCTTCGGTCTTGGTGTTGCCGCGGTAGTTGATGCGGTTGACGTAGGCACGCTTGCCCGGGTCGACCACGAACATGATGTCGACGGTGTGGTCTTCATCGTTCGGCTGCGGCACGCCGTTGACGTTGGCGAAGGTGTAGCCTTCGTTGCCCAGGCGGCGGGTGATCAGCTCGGAGGTGCTGGTCATCACCTTGCGCGAGAACACCTGGCCAGGCTGCACCAGCAGCAGCGACTTGACCTGGTCTTCCGGCACCTTCAGGTCACCGGACAGCTTCACGTCGCGGACGGTGTACTTCTCGCCTTCGTTGATGTTGACGGTGATGTAGACGTGTTTCTTGTCCGGCGTGATGGACACCTGGGTGGAGGCGATGTCCATGTTGATGTAGCCGCGGTCCAGGTAGTAGGAACGCAGGCGCTCCAGGTCACCGGAGAGCTTTTCGCGGGCGTACTTGTCGTCGTTCTTGAAGAACGACAGCCAGTTGGTGGTCTTCAGCTCGAACAGCTGCGCCAGGGTCTCGTCGTCGAACACGTTGTTGCCAACGATGTTGATGTGCTGGATGGCGGCGACGGTGCCTTCGTTGATCTTGATCTTCAGCGCCACACGGTTGCGCGGCTGCGGCACCACCTCGGCGTCGACCTCGGCCGAGTAGCGGCCCTGGGCCACGTACTGGCGCTGCAGCTCGTTACGCACACCTTCGAGGGTGGCACGCTGGAAGATCTCGCCTTCGGCCAAGCCCGATTGCTTGAGGCCCTTCATCAGGTCTTCGGTGCTGATGGCCTTGTTGCCTTCGATCTCGATGCTCGACACCGACGGGCGCTCGACCACGTTGATGATCAGGACATTGCCATCGCGGTTCAGCTGAATGTCCTGGAAGAAGCCGGTCTTGAACAGGGAACGGGTCGACTCCACCAGTCGGCGGTCATCGGCCTGGTCGCCGACGTTCAGCGGCA
>NZ_NEJU01000005.1:0-281685 GCF_002113295.1 Pseudomonas sp. B10(2017) | reverse complement strand
TGACTTCGAGTTTGGCTCGATGAAGGCCATGCGCAAGGTGCGGCCGATTATCCAGCACGGCTTGATGAGCCTGGCCGTGCTCGATCCACGGCTCACCAACACCATGATCAGTGTGACGGTGTGGGTCGAAGGCAAGGCTGAAGAGGTGCATGGGCGGTTGTTCAAGGAAGCCAGCATGGGCGTGACCCAGGCGAGCAGCGCGGCGCAGCTTGCCCTGGTGGATATCTCGGTGGCAGCGGGGACGCTGGAAACCGATGCGCGCAGGTTGTTGCAGGGGATGAAGATCACGTCGCAGCAGGCGGCCCGATTGGTAAAAACCGGTTTTTCCGGGTTGCGCGGGATTGCTGGCAGCTGGGAGGTTCTGCTGGCGATAGGCGGTTTGTATTTGCAGCAGGACAGTCTGGGCAGGAATCAGGAAAAGGCGGAGACGGAGATTGGGCCGAAGGCGCATGAGGCCAAGTTGGCATTGCAAGGATCGTATTTGGGAGTGTTGGGAGGACATATCGAACTGGTGGGGTTCTTGTTGAGCTCAAGTACTAAACCCATTGGAAAGTCGTGGGCTAAGGGCGTCTCAGAAACTGGAGTGTCGCTGATAAAAATCGGTGCGATGATAGGTGCAATAACCGGGATTTTGGATACGGCACAAGCATTTTCTGCTGCTAAACGTGCACGAGCAGCTGGGGATAACCCAGCAGCGATGAGTTATTTTAGTGCGGGTGTCGTGTACGTCTCTTCAACTGGTATGTTTGTCTATGCAATATTCAAGCCCGTCCTATTAGGGCCTCTAGGTCTGGCTATAGTACTGGCACTCATCGCTTACGCATTTGCCAAGTCAGCTGAAGAAAGCGAATCTAATGCATTAGAGCGCTGGGTGCGACGCTGCTGCTTTGGGACTAACAATGAAAATCCGGTCGTGTCTTGGAAGACACCTGAATATGCAGATATAGCGTTTGCGGAGCTGAATGCTGCCACGCTCGGCGTACATACGGCGATTCATTTCGAATCCAAACGTTTAAGCGACCCGGCCACTTCTAAGATTGGTGGGTTGCTTAGCTTGGGACTAGAGCAAAAACTAAAATTCCAAATCATATTGCCCAAATACCGTGATGAGCATTCGGCCTATCGATTGACGCTTGTGGTACATCGACATGGTGACGGAACCTTCCCCGACTTCAGTGGCGGAGAGGCTGTCGTTCTTGATGAGTACCAACCTGTTCGAGCCGAGGCGCTTACCAAAGCGGCAACATTCCATGACTTTTCTCAGCCGAGGCTGCCCGATTACAAGAGTGACATTTTAGTTAAAAAAAAAGACGGTCGCCTAGCCAAAATGAGCCGCATATGTCTTGGCTAGAAATTACGGGCGCTATGAATCTTATGGCTACGATTGGACCGCATACCATTAGAGCCGCGACACTGCTGATAAGTTATTGGCCGGATAGAAGCCTGCCAGACGCATATATTGAGGTCTGCATTAAGGAAGCTAATGAATGAAGATTAAGCCCAGGATCCTTTCGGAGCGAGCTCTGTGTTGGAGCCATGATCTGCCTGGTGTCAGCTCGGATGAAGTCCCGCGTTTGAGCTTCGAAGATATAGATCCGCCACCAAACTACTGTGATGATGTGTTCCTGGAGCTTCCCCGTTCTACTGTTAGTTTGCGTGGTGTCACAGTGCTGATAGGGGGACCAATCTTGGTTTTTCTGTGGGTGCATTAATCTACATGCACTGGAGGTTTTTTGGTATCTACTGGTCGAATAATTGGGGCACTGACATCCTCGCATCGTTAGCGATTTTGATTGGCATGTGGGCTACTGCGACATATGTAAAAATGGACCTGTTGCTCCCACGGGACGAACCAATCCGCTTCAATCGCCTGCGGCGCAAGATTTATCTCTATCAGTTCAGATTTCACTACATCTACCTGTTCAGCCGCAAACACTGGGGCGTCAAACCTGTCGCCTACAACTGGGACGACGTGACCGCCGAAGTCTACCGAGTCTACGCCCCCGGCCACGGCGGCCTGATCGAAAACGTCATGCTGTCGATACGCAACCCGGAAACCAACGAATTCATCGACCGCGTGTTCTTCACCCACAACCTCTACCAAGGCGAAGCCTACTGGGCTATCGCCCGGCTGTTCATGCAGCAAGGCCCCGAAGCCCTCCCGAAGTTCGTGCACCCACCCCGTGACTGGAACGATGACGATGGCCTGAGCCACATGCATTGCCTGGCGCCCAAGGTTAATTGGCCGGAGGATATTGACCGTGAGTCCCGTACAGCCCCATCTGAATAAGAGGGCCGATGCCCCCAAGCGTAGTAAGTATAGGCTGCCATAGGTTGCGGCAGCCTCACTGTTCCCGCAAAGCACCTGCACAGCCAGGCCCTACGGCAGGCTGCTACACGCTCTGCCTGGATGCCAAGTGTGTACATTGAGATTTATGTCAGGGAGATTAACGAGTGAAGCGTGATGGTAAAGTTCTGTGGGAGCGCGCTTTAGGCTGGAGCCATGACCTTCCCAAGGTGGATGAAGTGCCAAAGTGGCGGGAAGTGTGGGCGAGTGTCAAACCGTCGCCAAACTATTTCGATGATGTTTATCTCGAGTTGCCACGGAGCAGCACCATTCTTCGAGGCGTTATATTCCTGATCGGTGTTGCGGGGCTGCTTTTTCTTTTTGGAATGGCGCTTTACTTGTACTGGGATTTATTATATGACGACTGGCGGCACGACTGGCTGATGAATCTATCATTGGTAATTACCGCCTCAGCAATACTGTGGGCCTTGATTCCTTACATCAAGCTTGATCTGGTTGCCCCTAGGGACGAGCCAATTCGCTTCAATCGACTACGCCAAAAAATATATATTTATGAGTTTCGATATGACCGCATCTTCATCTTCAGCCGCAAACGATGGGGCGTCAAACCGGTCGCCTACAACTGGGTCGATGTGACCGCCGAAGTCTACCGAGTCTACGCCCCTGGCCACGGGGGCCTGATCGAGAACGTCATGCTGTCGATCCGCAACCCGGAAACCAACGAAGTCATCGACCGCGTATTCTTCACTCACGACCTCTACCAAGGCGAAGCCTACTGGGCCATCGCTCGGCTATTCATGCAGCAAGGCCCTGAAGCCCTGCCGAAGTTCGTGCACCCACCCCGTGACTGGAACGACGACGATGGCCTGAGCCACATGCATTGCCTGGCACCCAAGGTTGATTGGCCGGAGAATATTGACCGTGAGTCCCGTACTGCCCCATCTGAATGAGAGGGCCGAGTCCCCCCGGGCCTAGAAGGTATAGGCTGCGGCAGCCTCACTGTTCCCGCAAGGCCCCTGCACAGCCGGGCCCTACGGCAAGCTGCTACACGCTCTGCTTAGATGCCAAGTGAGTACGTTGAGATTTATGTCAGGGAGATTAACGAGTGAAGCGTGATGGTAAAGTTCTGTGGGAGCGCGCTTTAGGCTGGAGTCATGACCTTCCCAAGGTAGATGAAGTGCCAAAGTGGCGGGAAGTGTGGGCAAGTGTCAAACCGTCGCCCAACTACTTCGATGATGTTTATCTCGAGTTACCTCGGAGTAGCATTATCCTCCGAGGTGTCATATTTTTAGTCGGGATTCCGGGGTTGATTTTTATTCTAGGATTGACGCTTTGCCTCTACTGGAGTTTTTTGCATGACGGTTGGCAGCGCGATTGGCTAATAAACATATCAATAATTTTTCCTCCGGCAATACTATGGGCTTTGATTCCCTATGTCAGACTTGATCTGGTTACGCCTAGAGATGAGCCAATTCGCTTCAATCGACTCCGCCAAAAGATATACATTTATGAGTTTCGATATGACCACATATTCATCTTCAGCCGCAAACGATGGGGCGTCAAACCGGTCGCATACAATTGGGACGACGTAACCGCCGAAGTCTACCGAGTCTACGCCCCTGGCCACGGGGGCCTGATCGAGAACGTCATGCTGTCGATCCGCAACCCGGAAACCAACGAAGTCATCGACCGCGTATTCTTCACTCACGACCTCTACCAAGGCGAGGCCTACTGGGCCATCGCCCGGCTATACATGCAGCAAGGCCCCGAAGCCCTGCCGAAGTTCGTGCACCCACCCCGTGACTGGAACGACGACGATGGCCTGAGCCACATGCATTGCCTGGCACCAAAGGTTCATTGGCCGGAGGACATTGACCGTGAATCCCGTACTGCCCCCCCTGAATGAGGGGGCCGATGAACCCCAAGCCTAGAAATATAGGCCGCCCTGGGTTGCGGCAGCCTCACTCTTCCCGCATGGCCACTGCCCAGTCAGGCCCTACGGCAGGTTGTTCCCCGCTCTGCTTGCACTCATCACTGTTTCCACGGAACTGAATGCATGAAAGGAAAGAGAAAGATGCTACCTACCCGAGGGGTGGGCTGGAAGTATGATCTTCCTCCGCATGATATTGCACCCGCGCAGCGCGAGGTGTGTTTGGCATCCAATTTAAAAATAAATCGGGCTGGACGTATATTTATCGAGTTCCCTCGGTCCTCGGTCAGCGTGCGGGGGATTTCTTTTTTCGGCGGCTTGATTATTCTAATTTACACAATGGTGTTTATCGTGCCAGACATCTTCACTTCCCTCCTCGACGACTGGCAATCGGGAATTGAAATTACGACCATAGGCCTCATGATTGTAACTCTTTCAACCTGGGCCTTTTTTCCATTGTTTCGTATGGACCTACGACTTCCTCGCGATGAACCCATACGTTTCAATAGAGCACGCCAAAAAGTCTATTTTTATGAATACAGGTTTGATCGCTTATACCCCTTCGGCAGCAAGGGCTGGGGAGTAAACCCTGTGGCCTATGACTGGGCTGACCTCACTGCCGAGGTCTACAGGGTATACGCCCCGATGGGTTACGGCGGCCTCATTGAAAATGTGATGATATCGGTTCGCAAAACAGGCACCGAGGAAGTCATCGAGCGCCTGTTCCTGTGTGACGACATAGAGCAAGGCAAGCAGTATTGGGCACTGGCACGTTTGTACATGCAAAGTGGCTATGACGCTCTTCCTGACTCTATAAGCGCTTTGCAGGATCAGAAGGTTGGCAATGGTCTGAACCCGATGCGATACCTCGCCCCCAAGGTGCGATGGCCAGCGGAAATCGACCTTGAGTCTCGCAGTGCCCCGACAACGGGAAGTCTTCTAAACCGCTAGCGCGGGATGTTGAAGGCTCGGCAAGCACCTTGGCTGCAAATCAGACAAGGCGTTGGATTGTCATTGGCTTGTACGTTGCTCATGCACCACCCCGAAAGCAACTGACACCCCAGGCGGTGATCTTGAAGGGCAAATGATAGTGGGCCTGTGCATCCCCAATGCCGAAGCGGTAAACCAGCTCGTCGAGGAACGGTATCTCGGGTAACCCCACACCGATCTGGCGGTAGAACTGCGCCACCTGCAAACGCACTTCGTACACGCCGACGGGAAACCGCCCGCTCAGCGCCGCCAGTTCCGGCCACTGCCCACGCGCGTCGATGCAGCCCTCGGCGATCGGTGCCGCGCCGGGCGCCCCGATGCTCAGGCACAAGCCTTCGGCAGCTCGCCCGCTGGCAATGTCGACCACATGCACGGACACCCCGCCGCTCATGCCCAGAACCCCCGGTGGGCCTGCGCCGCCTCATCCTCCAATACCGGCCCGTGCACCTGCACGACACGCTGCCCGCGGGCGAACACCTCGCGGCACGGCAAGGCGAAGGTGGGGTTTTCCGGGTGGGCACCGGTCAGTCCAAGCAGGGCATGTTCCGACAGCGCGTACACCACCCGGCCGATGCCGGTCCAGTAGACCGCGCCGGCACACATGCAGCAAGGCTCGGCACTGGTGTACAACGTGCAGGAGGCCAGTTGCTCAGGCGTCAGCAGCCTGGCTGCACGGGCTGCGGCGACCAGTTCGGCATGCTGGGTCGGGTCGCCCTGCGGGGGCATGGAGTTGTTGCCGGCACTGGCGACGACCCGGCCCTGGGCATCGGCGACAATGGCAGCGAACGGATGCCGGCCTTCCTCGCGGGCTTGCTCGGACAGACGAATCGACTGGCGCAGCAGGTCCAGGTCGAGTGCGGACAGGCCGGTGTCTTGGTGGTTTGAAAAGGTCACGAACGGTCCTCCCTGAGGGATGATGGAACGCGCGCCAACTGGCGCGCGTGAACAAGGTTCAGTTGGCCAGGCCGCTATCGGCGGCGTTCCGGGTGCTGGTATCAGGCGCGCGGTTGAGCAACAGGTTGAGCAGGATGGCGCTGACGGCGGCGAGAAAGATCCCGCTCTCGAGTACCAGTTTCAGCGGGCCGCTGACATGCCCGAACAGCGCCGGCATCGACATCGGCAGCACGCCGATGCTGACCGATACCGCCACCACCAAGCCGTTGCGGGTGCCCTCGAAACGCACCCGGGCAAGCTCCTGGATACCGGCCACGGTGGTCATGCCGAACATTACGATGGCGCAGCCGCCCAGGACCGGCGTCGGCACACTGGCAATCAGCGCCCCCAGCTTGGGGAACAGCCCCATCAGCACCATGATCGCGCCGGCGGCGGCGACCACGTAGCGGCTCTTGACCCCGGACAGCGCAATCAGCCCGGTGTTCTGCGTGAACGCGTTGTAGGGAAAGCTGTTGAACATGCCGCCTAGCATGGTCGACAGGCCATCGGCGCGGAACGCATTGGCAAGGGTACGCTGGTCAGTGGGCCGGCCCGTCAGCTTGCCGATGGCCAGGCAATTGCCGGTGGTCTCAGCCATGATCACCAGCATCGCCAACAGCATGATCAGTACCGGGGTGAACGAGAACTGCGGCACGCCGAACGCCATCGGCGCGCTGAGCTCGAACCATGCCGCAGCCGAGACCTGGCTGAAATCCGTCATGCCGCAGACCGCGGCCACCAGGCTGCCGGCAATCAGCCCCAGCAGCACGCTGAGGTTGCCGATGAACCCACGAAAACGGGCATGGATCACCAGCGTGATCGCTACCGTCGCCACACCGAGCAGCAGGTTGGCCGGCTTGCCGAAGTCCGCAGAGCCAGGCTGCCCTCCGCCAAGCCAGATGGCTGCGGCCGGCATCAGCGAAATGCCGATGACCGTGATCAGGCTGCCGATCACCACTGGCGGAAAGAACCGCAGCAACCGGCTGAACAGCGGTGCAATGGCAATCGTCAGCGCACCGGCGGCGATGACCGCGCCGAACACATGCGCCAGGCCGAACGCCTTGCCGATCATGATCATCGGCGCCAAAGCAATGAACGAACAGCCCTGGATCAGCGGCAGGCGCGCGCCGAAGCGCCACAGGCCGAGGGTCTGGAGCAAAGTGGCAATGCCGGAGGTCAGCAAGTTGGCATTGATCAGCGTGACCACCTGGGCCTGGCTCAGGCCCAGGGCACTGCCCAGAATCAACGGCACCGCGACGGCGCCGGCGTACATCACCAGAACATGCTGCAGACCGAAGGTGAACAGCTCCCGCGGGGGCAGGACCTGGTCCACGGGATGGATCTTGGATTGGCTCATGTCGTGACTCTCCTCAAATGCGGCTCTTTTTATTGTTGAAGGCGCCCGGAGTGACATGCAGCGCAGGAAAGCCTGGGCAGCTGACACCGATGTCGAGGTGAAGAATCCTGTGAAATCACCGATGGAGCAAATGATTAACCATCGTTACTATCGATGGATCGAGCGGTAGAAAGGATCGAACAATGCGCTTTTCCCTTGAGCAACTGCAGGTTTTCGTCGGTGCCGTTCAAGCCGGCTCGTTCTCTGCCGCAGCGCGACGGCTGGGGCGCACCCAGTCGACGGTCAGTGCAGCGATCAGCAACCTGGAAACCGACCTGGGCGTGCAGCTGTTCGACCGCTCCAGCCGCATCCCCAAGCTGACTGCCGCCGGCCACAAGCTGTTGCTGCGGGCCGAGGGCATCCTCGAGCGCTGCTACGCGCTGGAGGGGAGCGCCGACAGCCTGGCCGGCCAGGTAGAAGCCACCCTGACCCTGGCGATCGAAGTACCGTATGGGCCGCTTATCCCACCATTCAAAGGCTTCGACCAGGCGTTTCCCTTTGTCGACCTGCTGATCCGCCACCCGGTGCACGGTGATGTCAGTGAAATGATCCTGGCTGGCGAGGCCGACCTGGGGGTGACCTTCGCCCAGCCCGACTACCCACCGGAGCTGGCCTTCCAGCAACTGGGCAAGCTGATCATGACCCATGTGTGCAAGCCCGGGTTCGCCCTGGCGCGCCAGTGCCCGGTGAGTTTCGCCGACCTCAACGCCCATCGACGGCTGGCTTTCGCCGCCCATGCCGACAAACTGCCCAGCAGCGAATACCTGCGTGCCGGGCAGCTATGGCAGGCGGAGAGTTACCTGGCGCTGGTAGAAATGGTCCGTGCCGGGCTTGGCTGGGCGACCCTGCCGCGCCAGCTGGTGCAGCGCGAGCTGGAAAGCGGCCAACTGGTTGAGTTGCAGCTGGAGGCGTACCCCCACACCGACTGGCTGGTGGGTGTAGACCTGCTGTGGCACCGCAAGCGCCAGCCGGGCCCGGCGGCGCGCTACCTGCGGGAGAGCCTGCAGCGCAGCAAGGTGTTCGAGGTTGACCGGCTGGGGCGCTCGACCACCTTGTAAGCCAGGTCGATACCGGCGCCTGCTGGACGGTGCCTCTTGCTGGCTGCGTGCAGCCCTACAGAACAGGATGGTTCGGTGCCCTGCCCTCGAGTACCGCTGCCAGCTCGGCCGCCGCAGTACGCGCCATCAATGCACGCGCCTCGACGGTGGCCGAGCCGATGTGCGGCAGCGCCACCACCTGGGGCAACGCCAGCAACGGCGAGGCGGCCGGCAGCGGCTCTTGCTCGAACACGTCCAACCCGGCCGCGCCGAGCTGCCCCTCGACCAGCGCTTGCACCAGCGCGGCCTCATCGACCACAGCACCACGGGCGATGTTGACGAACACTGCATCGGCCCGCATGGCTGCGAACTGCTCGCGGCCGAACAAGTGATGCGTGGCCGGACTCAGCGGCACGCAGACGCAGACGAAGTGCGCCTCGCCCAACAATTGTTGCAGCGGTACCCGCCTTGCGGCGAACTGCGCTTCATACTCGGGCTTGTCACTATTGCCGCTGTACAGCACCTGCATGCCAAAACCGAAATGCCCGCGCCTGGCCACCGCCGCACCGATGCGGCCAAGCCCGACGATACCCAAGGTCTTGCCGTGCACATCGCGGCCGAAGCGCGTGGCGTCGATAGCGTGCGTCCACTCGCCATCACGCACCATCTGCGCCAGCTCGCCAGCGCGTCGGGCAGCCATCATCAGCAACATGAACCCGGTATCGGCGGTGGCTTCGGTCACCGCATCCGGGGTGTTGGTCAAGCGGATACCGCGCTTGCGCAAGTACGCCAGGTCATAGTTGTCAAAACCCGCAGAGACGCTGGCAATGGCCTTTAATGCCGGGGCCCGGTCAAGCAGCTCCGCACCCAGCGGCAAGGTACTGCCGATCAGCCCGTCGGCAGTGGCCAGCGCCGCAAGAAAGCGTTCGCGGTCGGCCAGCGGCTGGTCGAAACGCTGAAAGTGGTAACGCCGGCCCAGGTCGGCCAGCACCTCGGCGCTGGAAATGGGGCCGAAGGAAACGACACGTTGCATGGAACCTCCTCAGTCGATGCGCGTTTCAGGTTGAGCCGCGTACAGCCGGCGCGGGACGCCCCAGATGATCAATATCACTGCCAGCAGGCTGACTGCAGTGAGCAACCACAGTGCCGGGGTTGGCGACCCGCTGACGTCGCGTACCCTGCCGACCAGATACGGGCCGACAATGCCGCCGAGCTGGCCGATGGAGTTGATCAGCGCAATACCCGCCGCCGCCGCCAGGCCGGCCAGGTACTTCGGCGGCAGGGTCCAGAAGATCGGCATCCAGGCGATGATCCCGGTCATGACCAGGCTCATGCCCAGCATCAGCAGCCACAGCTGGCCGCTGAAACCGGCGCACAGCGCATAGCCTGCGGTGGTCATGGCGGCACAGCTCGCCATGTGCCAGCGGCGCTCGCCGCGCAGGTCGGAGCTGCGGCCGATCAGCAGGTTGCCCACCACCGCCACCAGGTACGGGATCATGGTCAGCAAGCCGATGTCCATGGCATCGGCCACGCCAGCGTTGCGAATCAACTGTGGCATCCAGAACAGCAGCCCGGTCAGAGCCATCACCAGGCACAGGTAGATCGCCGACAACGCCACCGAGGCCGGCTCGCGCAGGATGGCGCGAACCGAGCTGCCCCCTTCGGGCCTGGGCTCGGCATCGAGACGCTCGCGCAGGTAGCGCTTTTCTTCGGCGTCGAGCCAGCGGGCATCCTCGATGCGGTCACTGACCAGCCACAGCACCAGCAGGCCCAGCAGTACCGACGGCAGCCCCTCGAGCAGGAACAGCCACTGCCAGCCGGCCAGCCCGTTGACCCCGTCGAAGTGGCTGAGGATGAACCCCGCCAACGGGCCACCGACGATGCCGCACAGGCAGATCGAACTCTTGAAATAGGCATTGATGCGCGCACGGCGGTCGCTGGGGTACCACTGGGTGAAGAAGTACAACACCCCAGGCACGAAACCGGCTTCCATCACGCCGATGAGGAAACGCAGCACGTAGAACCAGGTTTCGCTGGTGACGAACATCATCGCCGCCGAGGCCAGGCCCCAGCTGATCATGATGCGGGCGATCCAGATGCGCGCGCCGATGCGGTGCAGCAACACGTTGCTCGGCACCTCGAACAGGAAGTAGCCGACGAAGAACAGGCTCGCGCCCAGGCCGTAGACCGCGTCGCTGAAACCCAGCGCACTCTGCATCTGCAGCTTGGCAAAACTGATGTTGACGCGGTCCAGGTAGGCGAACAGGAAACACACGATGAACAGCGGCACGATGCGCCAGTTGATCTTGCGGAACAGGTGGTTATCCAGCGACTCCCGCGCGATCAGGTCGGCGGGCAAGGAACGACTGGGCATGGCTGCAACCTCTTGTTGTTGTTCTTGGGGTATAGGTCGAATGCCCGCCCTGGCCTTGGCCGGGCGGGGGGCAGCGATTCAACGTCGGAGCTCAAGGCGTCAGGCCAGCGCCTCGCGGCTGTGCTGGCCGTCGACCAGGCGTTGCAGGCCCAGCGGGTTGGCGTTTTTCAGGGCATCGGGCAATAGCGCGTCCGGGTAGTCCTGGTAGCACACCGGGCGCAGGAAGCGGTCGATGGCCAAGGTGCCGACCGAGGTCCCACGAGCATCGGACGTGGCCGGGTATGGCCCGCCATGCACCATGGCATCGCATACTTCAACGCCGGTCGGGTAACCATTGACCAGTAGGCGCCCGGCCTTGCGCTGCAGCACCGGCACCAGCGCGGCGAAGCGCTGGAAGTCCTCCGGCTCGGCAATCAGGGTTGCAGTCAGTTGCCCATGCAGGGCTTGCACGGCGCGGCGCAGTTCGGCTTCGTCGGCTACTGCGACGGCCACCGTGGCAGGCCCGAAGACCTCTTCCTGAAGCAGTGCGTCACCGTTCAGCAGCAAGCTCACATCGGCCTGGAACAGCTGTGCCTGGGCCTGGTCACCCGCCTGCTCGGCACCGGCCAGATGGCGCACGCCCGGGTGCTGGAGCAGGCGTTGCACACCTTGGCTATAACTG
The DNA here is from genome assembly GCF_002113295.1 of Pseudomonas sp. B10(2017). NCBI lineage: Bacteria > Pseudomonadati > Pseudomonadota > Gammaproteobacteria > Pseudomonadales > Pseudomonadaceae > Pseudomonas > Pseudomonas sp. B10(2017). The sequence continues at coordinate 270,056 of NZ_NEJU01000005.1, read as the reverse complement.
CGCAAGGTGCCGGCATTGAGCATGGTCTGCCCGGCCTGGTCGGCCAGATGCGCGCCAAGGGCCGTGAGGAAGGTACTGAACGCTTCGCCGGCAATACCGATGACCAGCCCCGGGTTGGTGCAGAACTGCCCGCAGCCCAGCACCACCGAAGCGGCCAGCTCCCTGGCCACCTGCTCGCCCCTGGCCTGCAAGGCCGCTGGCAAGACCAGCACCGGGTTGATGCTGCTCATTTCGGCGAACACCGGAATCGGCTGCGGGCGCGCCGCAGCCAGCTCGCACAGCGCGCGGCCGCCCTTGAGCGAACCGGTGAAGCCCACGGCCTGGATCGCCGGGTGGCGCACCAGCGCTTCGCCGACACCGGCGCCGTAGATCATGTTGAACACGCCCGCGGGCATGCCGGTGGCCACGACCGCTCGCTCGATGGCCTCGGCCACCCGTTCGGCAGTGGCCATGTGGCCGCTGTGCGCCTTGACCACGACCGGGCAGCCGGCAGCCAGCGCTGCGGCGGTATCCCCCCCTGCGGTGGAGAAGGCCAGCGGGAAGTTGCTGGCACCGAACACCGCTACCGGGCCGACGCCGGTACGGTACTGGCGCAGGTCGGGGCGCGGCAGCGGCTGACGCTGTGGCTGGGCACGGTCGATGCGAGCACCCAGATAGTCGCCACGGCGAAGCACCGTGGCGAACAGGCGCATCTGGTTGCTGGTACGCGCCCGCTCGCCCTGGATGCGCCCGGCCGGCAGTGCGGTTTCGCGGCACACGGTGGCGACAAAGGTGTCGTCCAGCGCATCCAGCTGGTCGGCAATGGCATCGAGGAACTGCGCACGGCGCTGCGGCGCCAAGGCGTTGTATTCGGCGAAGGCCGCTTCGGCAGCCTGCGCGGCGGCGTCCACCTCTTCCGGGGTGGCCTGGGCAAAGGCCTGCGGCAAGGCTTCGCCGGTACGCGCATCGAGGCTTTGCAGGCGCACGCTGCCGGCGGCGCTGCGCTGGCCGCCAATGAAGTTGCTTCCGGTCATGGTTGACTCCTGTAATGAGAAAGAAGGTTCAGATGCTCGTGTCAGGCAGTTAGCGGAAAGGGGGCTGCTGCGCAGCCCATCGCAGGCAAGCCAGCTCCCACAGGGACCGCGCAGTTCTGGCAGCTTGCGCCGTATTTGTGGGAGCGGGCGAGCCCGCGAAGGGCCGCAAAGCGGCCCCGATTCATCAACCGGCTGGCAGCGAGCTCAAAGGCTTTTCACCACCCCGGGGCGAACCTGCCCGGGCGCTGCTGCAATGCCATTGCGCAGCGGCTGGCCGAAGGCGTCGAGGCTGACTTCGAAGGTGTCGCCCGGCCGCGCCTGGATGCCGTCGGCGAACGACAGCGTAGCGGTGCCGAAGTAATGCACGTGGATATCGCCAGGGCGCAGGAACTGGGTGTACTTGAAGTGGTGGAACTCGAGGTTCTCGAAGCTGTGGCACATGTTCTGCTCGCCCGACAGGAACGGCTTGCGCCACAGCTCCTGGCCATTGCGCAAAATACGGCTGGTGCCTTCCAGGTGGGCCGGCAGCGCACCCAGGCGCAGCTCTGGGCCGAAGCTGCAGGCGCGCAGCTTGGAATGGGCCAGGTACAGGTAGTTGCGCCGCTCCATCACATGGTCGGAAAACTCGTTGCCCAATGCGTAGCCAAGGCGGTAGGGCGTGCCGTCGGCACCGATCAGGTACAGCCCGACCAGCTCCGGCTCCTCGCCGGCATCCTCGGCGAACGCCGGCAGCGGCAGGTCGTCGCCAGGGCGCACGACGATGCCACCGTCGCCCTTGTAGAACCACTCCGGCTGGGCGCCCTCCTCGCCTGCCGGCGGCCGACCGCCCTCGAGGCCCCACTGGAACATGCGCATGCTGTCGGTCACCGCGCCTTCGGCCTGCTGCTGATGCATCTTGTCGCGGGTAGCGGCGCTGCCCAGGTGGGTCAGCCCGGTGCCGGTGACCAGGCAGTGCGCCGGGTCCGGGTGGTCCAGTGGTGGCAACACGCGGCCTTCGGCCAGCAGGGCCAGGTAGTCGTGGCGCTCGCCCAGGCCGGCAGCCTGCACTTCAGCGGCCAGGTCACGGCCGGCGGCAATGGCTTGCAGGGCCAGCTGGCGGGTGCTGCCAGCGCCCTGCACCTGCAGGGCGTAATCGCCTTCCACCACGCCCACGCAGCGCTCGCCGGTGGCGGTTTCAAATTGGATCAATCGCATGTTTGTGCTCGCTTCTCGGTTGCGAAAATTAGCGGGAGGCCTCGGCTGCCCGCGTGGAAGCCAGGCGCTGGCGGCGCTCCAGGCAGTTGTAGACAACCCCGGTGAGCAACAGCCCGAACAGCATCACCACGGCCAGGAAATACAGCCCCGACGAAAGCTGCCCGGTGTGCTCCTTGAGCGCGCCGATACCGAACGGGCCCAGGTAGCCGCCGAGGTTGCCGATCGAGTTGATCAAGGCGATGCCGGCTGCGGCGCTGGCCCCGGAGAAGAACCGGCCCGGCAAGGTCCAGAAAATGGCGGTGCAGGAGAACAACGCGAACGCCACCAGGCACAGTGCCGCCAGCTGCATGGCCGGCACGCTCAGCCACGCGCTGAGGAACAGGCCGATTGCCCCCAGGGCGTAAAGCAGGCCGAGGTGGCCATAGCGGTCGTTCAGGCGGTCGGAGCTACGCGGCACGATCAGCAGGCCGATGATGCCGAACAGGTAAGGCACGGCCGAAACGAAACCGGTGACCAGGTCACTGCCGCCGAACTGATGGATCAGCGTGGGTAGCCAAAGGCCAAGGCCATAGATGCTCAGGGTCACCGGCAGGTAGAACAGCGCCAGCAACAGCACCCGGCTGTCCTTCAGGGCATGCAACGGATTGCCATGGCGGGTCTGGCCGAACTCGCGCAGGTCGTTGGCCAGTTGCTCCTGCAGCCAGCTGCGTTGCTCGTCGCTGAGCCAGCGCACCTTGGCCGGGCTATCCGGCAACAGGCGCAGGGTCGGCCAGGCCAGCAACACCGCCGGGGTACCAATGCAGATGAACAGCCATTGCCAGCCATGCAGGCCGTAGATGCCATCGAGCCCCAGCAGCGCGCCCGAGAGCGGCCCGGTGATCAGCATTGCCAGCGGCTGGGAGAGGATGAAGAAGCCGAGGATCTTGCCGCGATGGCGTACCGGGTACCACTGGGTGATGTAGTACAGCACGCCCGGGAAGAAGCCCGCCTCGGCCGCCCCCAGCAGAAAGCGCATCACGTAGAAACCGTTGGGCCCGGTGACGAAGGCCATGCCGACGGTGATCGCGCCCCAGGTGACCAGGATGCGGGCGAACCAGCGGCGGGCGCCAAAGCGGTCGAGCAACAGGTTGCTCGGCACCTCGAACAGGAAGTAACCAATGAAGAAGAGCCCGGCACCAAGGCCGTAGGCAGCGTCACCCAGGCCGATGTCGGCGCCCATGTACAGCTTGGCGAAGCCCACCGCGGAACGGTCGACATAGGCCACCAGGTAAAGCAGTACCAGAAAAGGGATGAGTTTCAGTGTGATCAGGCGGACGAGCCGCTGCTCCTGAATCATGGCGATGTCTCCAATTGTTCTTGTAATGGGTACAGCACCGGCCGGGGACTTTTTGGCAGACCTCTGACCTGGGTGAACGATCTTATAGTATTACTATTTAAATCAACAAGCCTTCACAGAGACCATTTTTCTCAGTACATTCGACACCACAACGACAAATAGTAATACTAATTAGGTACCCCCATGTCTGATCACAAACGCCCTCTGCGCTCCGCCCAATGGTTCGGCACCGCTGACAAGAACGGTTTCATGTACCGCAGCTGGATGAAGAACCAAGGCATTCCGGACCACGAATTCCAGGGCAAGCCGATCATCGGCATCTGCAACACCTGGTCGGAGCTGACCCCGTGCAACGCGCACTTCCGCAAGATTGCCGAACACGTCAAGAAGGGTGTGCTGGAGGCTGGCGGCTTCCCGGTGGAGTTCCCGGTGTTTTCCAGCGGCGAGTCCAACCTGCGCCCCACCGCCATGCTCACCCGCAACCTGGCGAGCATGGACGTGGAGGAAGCGATCCGTGGCAACCCGGTGGACGCCGTGGTGCTGCTGACCGGCTGTGACAAGACCACCCCGGCGCTGCTGATGGGCGCGGCGAGCTGTGACGTGCCAGCGATCGTGGTTACCGGCGGGCCGATGCTGAACGGCAAGCACAAAGGCAAGGACATTGGCGCCGGCACCATCGTCTGGCAGATGCACGAGGCCTACAAGGCTGGCCAGATCGACCTCAACGAGTTCCTCTCGGCCGAGGCCGGCATGTCGCGCTCGGCAGGTACCTGCAACACCATGGGCACCGCCTCGACCATGGCCTGCATGGCCGAAGCGCTGGGCACCTCGCTGCCGCACAACGCCGCAATCCCGGCGGTAGATGCACGCCGCTACGTGCTGGCCCACCTGTCGGGCATGCGCATAGTCGACATGGTGCGCGAAGACCTGCGCCTGTCGAAAATCCTCACCCGCGAAGCCTTCGAGAACGCCATCCGCGTCAACGCCGCCATCGGTGGCTCGACCAACGCGGTGATTCACCTCAAGGCCATTGCCGGGCGCATCGGGGTGGACCTGCAGCTGGAAGACTGGACCCGCATCGGCCGCGGTACGCCAACCTTGGTCGACCTGCAGCCCTCGGGCCGATTCCTGATGGAAGAGTTCTACTATGCCGGCGGCCTGCCTGCGGTCATCCGCCGCCTGGGCGAACACGGCCTGCTGCCCAACCCTGCCGCGCTGACTGCCAACGGCAAGAGCCTGTGGGACAACTGCCAGGCCGCACCGCTGTATGACGAAGAGGTGATCCGCCCGCTCGACAAGCCGCTGGTGGCCGACGGCGGTATCTGCATCCTGCGCGGCAACCTGGCGCCCAAGGGTGCTGTGCTCAAGCCGTCAGCCGCCACCCCGGCGCTGATGCAGCATCGTGGCCGTGCGGTGGTGTTCGAGAACTTCGACGATTACAAGGCACGCATCAACGACCCCGAGCTGGAGGTGGACGCCAGTTCCGTACTGGTGATGAAGCATTGCGGGCCCAAGGGTTACCCGGGCATGGCCGAGGTCGGCAACATGGGCCTGCCGGCCAAGCTGCTGGCCCAGGGCGTGACCGACATGGTGCGCATTTCCGATGCTCGCATGAGCGGCACCGCCTACGGCACCGTAGTGCTGCACGTGGCGCCGGAAGCGGCAGCTGGCGGGCCATTGGCTGCCGTGCGTGAGGGTGACTGGATCGAACTGGATTGCAAGGAGGGTCGCCTGCACCTGGACATTTCCGACCAGGAACTGGCCGGCCGCCTGGCCGACCTGCAAGCCCCGCCGCAGCTGATCAGCGGTGGTTACGCCAGGCTGTACCTGGACCACGTCATGCAGGCCGACGAAGGTTGCGACTTCGACTTCCTGGTCGGTTGCCGAGGGGCGGCGGTGCCCAAGCACTCGCACTAAGGCCTGAAGCCTGTCGGTTAGCGTCATCGGGGCTGCTGCGCAGCCCATCGCCGGCAAGCCGGGCTCCCACAGGGACTGCGAAGCTGTTGGGGTCTGCGCCGTACCTGTGGGAGCCCGGCTTGCCGGCGATGGGCCGCAAAGCGGCCCCCAGACCGCTTAATTGACTGGCATCAGGGCATGCCCGCGAACACCGGCAAAGCCGGTGCCATCGATCGCGCCGGATTCTTCGCGGGTAAACCCGCTCCCACAGGCACTGCGCTGGCTTCGAGTTAACACTACACCTGTGGGAGCGGCTTCAGCCGCGAACACCGGCAAAGCCGGTGCCATGCACCGCGTCGCCTGCTTCGCGGGTAAACCCGCTCCCACAGGCACTACGCTGGCTTCGATTTGACACTACACCTGTGGGAGCGGCTTCAGCCGCGAACACCGGCGCAGCCGGTGCCATGCACCGCGTCGACGCGCTAATGCTATGATGCTGCCCCCCGCCCGAAGGATCCGCCCCGCCGCACATGAACTACCGCCAACCCACCACGCGCAAGAGCATGCACGCCACCCTGGTCCAGGACCTTGGCGTACAGATCGTATCCGGCCAACTCGCACCCGGGCAGAAGCTGCCCTCCGAGGCAAGCCTGTGCGAAGCCTACGCAATCAGCCGGCCGGTGTTCCGCGAGGCGATGCGCGCCCTGACTGCCAAGGGCCTGGTCGAGGCCCGCCCGCGGGTGGGTACCCTGGTCCGGCCGCGCCATGACTGGCACATGCTCGACCCCGACGTACTGCACTGGCTGATGCAGGCCACGCCACAGCAAGAATTCTTCAACATGCTGAGCAGCGTACGCTGGGTCATCGAACCCGCCGCCGCCGCACTGGCCGCCACCAACGCCAGCGCCGACGACGTCGATTCGATCGCCGAGGCCTACCAACGCATGGAAGCCGCACGCAACCACGAAGAACGCCTGCAACCCGACCTGGACTTCCACGCCCGCATCGCCGACGCCACCCACAACGACCTGCTGGCCTACCTGTGCAACATGCTGTCGATGGCGCTGCGCGAATCGGTGCGCTACTCCAACCAGCGCGCGAACTTCGACCAGCTCGCCCTGCCCCGGCACAAGGCGATTCTGACCGCTATCCAGAACGGCGATGCGCTGGGGGCGCGGCATGCTTCACTGGTACAGCTTGAAGATGCCCGCGTGGCGCTGGCCAAGGTGTTGGGGCAGGACCCGACGAGCTGAGGTATCAACCGGGCCTACCTCAGCCACCGAGCCCGCCGATCAGAAGACCGACCAGCCGATACGCGAACTGAGCAGTTCAAGCGCCGCCATCCCCGCCAGCGAGTTACCCGCCGCATTCAACTCCGGCGACCACACACACACCGTGAACTGCCCCGGCACGATCGCTACAATCCCGCCCCCGACACCACTCTTGCCCGGCAACCCCACCCGGTAGGCGAAATTCCCTGCTTCGTCATACAACCCGCTAGTGGCCATGATCGAGTTCACCTGCTGGGTCTGGCGCCGGGTCAGAATCTGCTCACCACTGTGCTTGCAGAACCCATCGTTAGCCAGGAAGCAGAATGCCCGAGCCAGGTCCAGGCAGTTCATCTGCAGCGCGCAGTAACTGAAATAGCTGCGCAGTACCGTCTCCACCTCATTATGGAAGTTGCCGAACGACTGCATCAGGTAAGCCATGGCCGCGTTACGCGCGCGGAACTGATACTCCGAATCGGCAACGCGGGCATCGATCGCGATATGGGGATTGCCCGACAGCCGCCGAACGAAATCGCGCATCGACAACGTGGGTGCCGCAAAGCGCGACTGGTTGATGTCGCAGATCACCAACGCCCCCGCATTGATAAACGGGTTACGCGGCCGACCGCGCTCGAACTCCAGCTGCACCAGCGAGTTGAACGGCTGGCCGGAAGGCTCATGGCCAAGCCGTTCCCAAATGGCTTCACCCGAGTGCCCAATCGCCTGCACCAGGCTGAACACCTTGGAAATACTCTGCACCGAGAACGGCACCAGCGCGTCGCCTGCGCAGTAATAGCTACCATCGTTGCCATAGACCGCGATGCCCAGCTGGTTCGCCGGCACATCGGCCAGTGCAGGTATGTAGTCAGCCACTTTGCCCTTGCCGATCAAGGGACGTACTTCTTCGAGAATCTCGTTCAACAGCGTTTGCATGAAAGGCCCTGTATCAGTCCCCAGACGACGGCGAAGGGGTAGCATTCTTGACGAAGATCGAGCGAAAGAAATCACACTCTCGGCAAGAAATGGCCAGCCGCACCTGCAGCCCAAGGCTCCACGCTATAACCTATGCTGTGCTTGTTTCGACGGTATATAGAACACGCCCCCGCCAGGTACCGAAGCAGCCAACCAAGGAATGGAGGACCAAAGATGCCAGCTTGCCCTTTACCCGCTGACGAAGCGCTTCGCCAGCGCACGCTCGATGAAATGAACCTGGTCGATACACCAGCCGAGCACTACCTCGATACCCTGGTGCGGCTCACCCAGGACCTGGCCCATGTGGACACCGTTCTCATCAGCCTCATCGATCAGGACCGACAGTGGTTCAAGGCCCGCATAGGGCTTGAGGCAAGCGAGACGACGCGAAGTATTTCCTTTTGCGGCTACGCCATTCTCGGCGAGGGTACCCTGATGGTGCCCGACGCCACGTGCGACGGGCGATTCGTCGACAACCCGCTCGTGCTCAACGAGCCCTATATCCGCTTTTACGCCGGCCACCCCTTGCGTGCAGGTAACGGCAAAGCCATCGGTACGCTGTGCATGTTCGACCCGCGCCCACGCGAGCTCAGCGAGGCTCAGCAAGCGAACTTCAGGGACCTGGCCACGCTCGCCGAGGGATACCTGCAGCTGCGCACCTTGGCGCAGGTGAACCGCGATCTGCGGCTTGAAATGGATCGCGAGCAGCGCAAAGCCCTGCTCGACCCTTTGACACAACTGTGGAACCGCGGCGCGTTGTCGGCGTTTGAAGCGCATGAACGACGATTGGCAGAGGTGAACGGCTTACAGCTGGGTGCGGTTTATGCCGACCTGGACCACTTCAAATCCATAAACGACAAGTACGGCCATGGCGGCGGTGACAAAGTGCTATGCGAGTCTGCCCGTCGCCTGCGTGCGGCACTGCGCCCTGATGACTTGGTGGTGCGGCATGGGGGTGAGGAGTTTGTTGCTGTTTTGCAGGTCAAGGACAGCGAAGAGCTGACCCGGATTGCTGAGCGGATTCGCGAACAGGTGGGTGCCAGCCCGATGCAGTTACCCTGTGGCCCGTTGAAGGTGAGCGTGAGCGTAGGGTGCACCCTGTTTGCCAAGGGTGAAAGGCTGGATGACGCACTGGAACGTGCTGACAAGGGGCTCTATACCGCCAAACAGAATGGGCGTGATCGGGTTGTCTATGTAGCCCCGTCATTTTGAGCCGAGCACGGTCCGGGCTGTACGGCATCTCTTCTCGCACGTCAGCCCGGCTGTTCATTCCCCAGAGCCCGCCCCGCTCGGCATGCCCTTGCCGCCAAAGCTGGATCATCTAAAGGCCGCAAACACAGTGCTCAAACCCTGCGCTTCCCCTATGAAAGCAACTGCCTTGCAAAAACTCTAAATGTTACCGCGATCCCTGTGGGAGCGGGCGCGCCCGCGAACACGGGCGCAGCCCGTGCCATCCACCGTAAAACCCGCTCAAAAAACTGCACACAACTCGTCGATCAGCAGAACCTAGCACAAGAAGGCCCAGCCCAGAGGTGCGTTGCCACACGGATGGCTCAACCGGCAAGCACGGACCCAGCCTCTAAGGAATCGGCGCCGCCGCGGTCCAACATACCCACGAAGACTCCAACACAGCGAATGGCATCGCCGACAAGGACTTCACGGACAAACCCGCCCTCAAAAACTGCAAATATCTCCCTGAATTAGCAGTCCCCCATGTGGGAGCGGCTTCAGCCGCGAACACCGGCGCAGCCGGTGCCATGCTCACGCTAAATTCTTCCCCGCCCAAACAGAACACTCAGGCCCATGACACCACAGCTACCCGCCCCAAAGCCCAAGGCCTGGCTAATTCCCCAAAGCAACCCACAACATCGATCCAGTCGTGGGCAGTTCCAATACAACTGGCTCATGCCAAAAAAACCTGCCAATCGTCCCAAGCCCCGTCACTGCAACCCTGCCCCGCTAGCCCCGATCTCATCCATGAATTCCGCAAGAAACACTTCAAGCCGAGCATGACGTTCAGCAGCCAGCCGAGCCCCTTCAGCAGTTTTAAAACCCGACGCAAGCTTGAGCAGCTTGGTATGAAAGTGCTCGACCGCATACGCCTTGTCCTGATACTCCCTCCCCCACGCTGCAGGGTTCTCGAAATCGTACAGCGCCGACCCCATTCGCCCAGACACGTAAAAACACCGGGCGATACCCACTGCACCTATAGCGTCCAGGCGATCACTGTCCTGCAGAATCCTGGCCTCAAGGGTGAGTGGTTCGAAGCCAGCCGAGTAGCTGTGGGTTTTGACTGCATGCGCCACCTGCTCGATGCGCTGCAACGGCCAGTCCATATCCGCCAGGATTGACGCCGCCCTTTGTGCGGACAGCGTTGACGCCTGCCCACGCAAGGGCGAGTTCTTTTCTACCGCAACACAATCATGCAGCACAGTCGCTGCAAGCAGCACTTCCAGGTCGCCGCCTTCTACACGCTGTATCCGTTGCGCGTTGACCCACACGCGATGGATGTGGGACAGGTCGTGGGAGCCATCCGGCTGGTCAGCCGGTAGGTACTTCAGCAGGTCAGCGGCAAAGCGCTGGAAAGGGGCAAAAGCTTCGATAGTCATCTTCGGTGCATTCCATGGGCTGTTACTTGGCGTCCTTTGCAGGGGGCGGGCCCGTGACCAGCCTTGGTCCAGATGCGAGCGGGTCAGTTTCAAGGCTTGAGTAGCGAAAGTCCATGCTGGACCGTTTGTTGGCATCGCGACATAACTGGATACAGGGATTCGTGAGTGGAAAGCTTTTTGAGAGCCACAAACCGTTAACAGAGCAGCCAGCGTTGCATGCTGTGAGGGTGAACGGGCAAAAAAAGTCAGAATTAACCCCTTCCCTGTAGGCAATTTCCCAAAGATACTCCCTGCGCCTGTTTTTCGTTGCACATAACCAACGTGGATTTTAGTCTCGGCTCGTCGCTGCCAATTCAGCGACCGGTTTTGACGGACCGATGACGCTGTCCTCATGTGCACACTTTTATGGTGGCTGTACGTGCGGGCACCCTGTGGTGCGCCGAGTGCCAACGTCTCGGTCCGTCAACCCGCGTACAGCTACCACCCATTGCTTGACGGCATGGCCGTGGTAGTTCCTCCTTCTACGTTGGAGCTTCACCATGCTCAAGATCGTTCCAGATCCTCCCCACAAGACTCTCTGCCTTGAAGACACCCTGATCCAAGCCACGGACTACGCGCTATGCGCGGCGACCGTCGTGCATCAGGCAATGCTGCTGCAGCCCAAATCGCCTGCGTCGATTCTTATGATGGCCTCGATGCACGAGCTGGAGACGCTGCGAGCTTTGCTTGAGTCCGCACTGATCCAAGTGCAAATGCCCACTGAGCCTAGGACTTTGCACTAAGGCTTCATTTATGTGTCGCCTGGGCTGCCCCTATCGCCAGCAAGCAAGGCTCCCACATGGATCTAAGCTGCCCCACAAATCTCGAGGCCTATGCAGTATTTGTGGGAGCTGGCTTGCCGGCGATGAGGCCAGACCAGGCACGAGAGATTTCGGGGAAATTGAACAATGTCCACAGAAGAAACCAAATTCACCGTCGGCAAAACCACCTTCTACCAAGGTGAAAACCAGACCCATCCGCTGTTCCGCATCGAAGCCGGCATCCCCTGCCAGAGCGCCCGCGAACAAGCCTCGGAGCTTATGGGCTACGCACGGGATATGACCCTGGACGGCTTGATGGAAGACAAACCTCAGCTGATCTGGGCATCGCATTACCTCTGCGCATTGGCTAAGGCGCTGATGGATGATGCCGAGCTGGGCATGATGAAGAACCCGTAATGAGGAGGTTCTACCGCAGGACCAATCCGTCAGTTTGAAGGAATGGACCTTCCCACGAAGGGCCGCCAAGCGGCCCTTGCAATCTAAGCGTCAGATCAGACAGGTTCGTCCATTACGCAGCAATTGAGCGCGCACTACCTGAAGTGCTCGCGAAAGCTGGCTCTATAGTCCAACGGTTTTAAATACAGTTGGCTCGACAAATCACCTCGCAAAATGAAAAGTCTCGGCTCGCTGCTAAGTTGGAAAACCCGGTACAGATAAAACTGATCCCCCGCTTCCGCAGAGAACTCCAGTTCATTTTGGCTAACGATAAACGAGGATGCGATGTCCCGATTGGTCGCCTTCACCTCGATATAGCGATGGAGAACATCGCTATCAAACGAGAGAATGTCGTAGCCAGCGCCATCGCCTTGAGTGTCCGAGATCCACTCCAACTTTTGGAACAGCTCAGGATGGCCCATCTCCTTCAGGCGGTGCTGCTCATAGCCAATCACCCAGCCCTCGCCCAATCGCCCAAGTTTGCGATTCGCTTCGTCCCGAGCGGCGTAGTCAAGCTTGCGCGGTAGGCGTTCTCGTAAACGGGTCGGCGCAACCAGCTTTTGCCTTTCCGCCATAATCGGAGATTCGACTAGCGCGGCCGAATAGGATCTCTGTGCCGGGGTCTTCACCTCTTCCAACACATCGACGATCTTGCTCACATCTCCAGAATATCGAAGCAGGTAATCCTGGACAGCTTTGCGTAATAACAATTGGCTGTTGCCACGCGGTTTGTAGCCTTGGATAAAAGGCAAACCCATACCTGCGAGGACAGCACTGATGTTCTGGTGCTTAAGCTCTACGGACGCTTTGCTTCGCCCTTTCAGCTGCTTGCGCAAGATCTCGTTGTGCCCGGACTTGTTGAAGGCTGCGCCATCTGCTTCCAAGCGGAGCATTTCGAAATAGTCAGCCACCGTCGCGTGGACTTCACTTTCCGTCCAATCCTCCCCAATCCGTATAACGTCAAAACCCAAAGCCCGGAGCAGCGGAACGACGGTAATTTCACCGCCAGAGAAATCCTCGGCCCTAAGTACGCCTTGATTAGGAAACTGCTTACCAAAGGCTACACCCACGATCGCTTTGGAGTCACATGGCTCTCCGGTTCGAGGGTTGCGGACCATGTAGTCTCTGGACTTACCGAAGCCATAGCGTTTGAGGAACGCCCCCCGTCCCAGATGAGAAAATTCATCCATTGCAGCCTGTACTGCGGCGGGGCTTTTCAGGAGGGAAAGATGAGGCATCTGGCATGCGTCCTTGCGGTAATTTTCGTCTCCACTCTCAGTTTTTTCCTACACAAAATCAAGCCGCAGAAGATGCCACAGCCTGCTAGCAAAGCCTCATTCGCCTATCCCGGACGCCGGTCCAAGTCATCAAGTCCCTCAGAATATACCTATGACCTTTCTCATTTCGTCTGATAGGAGGTATGGTGCCGAGCATCTGCAATGAGCGCAAAACTGTGGCTCAAACAACACGGTTCGTGCCCCCACCACTTCAACCCAGCTCGTCGACATCACCCGTCTGGCGCATGTCCGTGAACAATTCGCCGGTGACCGCAACTGGGCCCAAATCATGCCCCCAAGAATTTCGTCATGGTTCGATAAAGAAGCTGAACCTAACCCGCTACTGAGATGGTACTTAACAGTTCATTCGGAAGCACGACTCCGCCAGCCACATACCTAGCCATCAAGCGCATCGGGGTTGCGTGATTCTGACATGGCGTGCTCGAAACAACCGGAAACAAAGGAGCTTGAGTACTAGCAACGGGCACTGTACATATATACACTATCAGCACCCCCCAGAACCTCTGCGGGAAAACATGATGTCAAAATGGAGTTAAAAGCTAAAAAAGCATAATAATCAAGCGGTTACATTAAAAACAGGCTGGGTATGCGCGTACCGACCATAGGCAGTAAAGGATTGCGTTCGCGCTTCAGACAATCCATCATTCACCGTTTGAGCCTCAAGTAGGCCTGCTGAGGCAGCACACCAATGATTCCTTTAGCTCAGAACCACACGGGTGCGGAGTAGCTTCATGGAGAAGGCAACCTCTCAAAATAGCTCTGTGGGCTCTAGCAAAGAGCCCTTTCAGGCGCTGCTCCCTCTTAATCTCGATGCCTCCGGGCAGGAGCCCATGAAAATCCAAGACTTCCCCTCACTTCCTTCCTCCACGCAGCCGTTGAGGTTTGCAGATTTGTTTGCAGGCTGTGGCGGCCTATCGCTTGGCCTTTCGCTTTCGGGGATGAGGGGGGTTTTTGCCATCGAACGCGATAAGATGGCTTTCTCGACTCTGTCCGCCAATTTGCTTGAGGGAAGGGCTGTACCGGTCAACCAGTTCACCTGGCCGTCATGGCTTGACAAAAAAGCCTGGGGAATTGATGAGGTCCTTGAGAAGCACCCGGCTGACCTTGCAAAACTGAGAGGAGCAGTCGATGTTCTGGCTGGTGGTCCTCCCTGCCAAGGCTTCAGCTTTGCGGGCAAGCGGAACGAATCTGACCCTCGAAACAAACTGTTCGAGAAATATGTAGAGATGGTACAAGCGGTTAGACCATCGGCCCTTGTTCTGGAAAACGTCCCGGGGATGAAAGTAGCGCACGCTGCAAAGACATGGAAGCAGTTAGGGCTCTCAATTAAACCTATGTCTTACTACGACAAGCTTGTAGATCGCTTGGACAAGGTTGGTTATCAAGTCCTGGGCAAGGTTGTTGATTCTTCTCTATTTGGTGTCCCCCAAAAACGACCACGCTTGATAGTCATTGGTCTAAGAAAAGATTTGGCTCACCATCTTGAAGGAGGAGTATCTCGCGCTTTTGAGCTGCTAGAAGTTGCCCGCCTGCAGCAGCTAAGAGATCTCGATCTCCCCGAAATTGTAAAAGCCGAAGATGCTATCTCTGATATGGAGATAGGCCGCGGGGGCACAAAACCCTGCACAGACCCTGAGTCTCGGAAATATTTTGAAGAGATTGCTTATGCAGGCCCACTAACGGCATTCCAAAAGCTCATGCATAAGGGCTGCGACGGACCGGTCGATAGCCTACGTCTCGCCAGACACAAACCGGAAGTAAAGGCTAGATTTCAGCAGATTCTTAATGATCCTAGATGCACCAAAGGCGTACGGATGAATGCTGAAATACGTGAAATTTACGGGCTGAAAAAACATCGCATCTACCCAATGCAGGCTAGTGCTCCTGCCCCCACAATAACGACATTACCAGACGATGTTCTTCACTACAAAGAACCTCGAATATTGACCGTTAGGGAGTCCGCCCGACTGCAATCATTCCCAGACTGGTATCAGTTCCGTGGAAAATTCACCACTGGCGGTAGCCAGCGAACGAAAGAGTGTCCGCGCTATACTCAAGTGGGCAACGCAGTACCACCTTACTTAGCACGAGCCGTCGGCATGGCTATCAAGGCAATGCTGGACGAAGCCATTGCGCTCGCCACACAACATAATAAGTGCGATAAAAAAGAAAACTTAGTAGCCACTGCTTAACACATAGGAGTTGAGGGAATGGATAGCTCCCAACTGAATGGAGCGCAGTACCCTGCTGCGCTTGTTGACTGGGCGGGCCATCACTCCGGGGGGGTCAAACGACTACTGGATGAGAACAGCGGTCAGCCCAACAAGCAATTACTGTGGACAAACCTTTTGTCCCGCCTCCAGACCTGGGCCCGGGAGCTTCCTACAGAAGCCTCGAGTGCCCCCAGAATTGTTCTGCTAGTGGGCGGCCCTGGTAATGGGAAGACTGAAGCGATCGAGTGTACCATCCGCTGGCTCGATGACAGCCTCGGTTGCGACGGTCGATTGGTCCAAGAATTATCAAAAGCTTTCCACCCTTCAACAGGCTCCGCAGTTCCACGACTGGTAAGGATTGATGCTGGCAGTATCTCCAAACTTGATGGCAAATTTTGTCTCGAGGTCGTCCAAGATGCGTCCGCCACTGGTGGACACGACGGAGACACTGCCCCTGCCCTTCTCATAGACGAGCTTACAAAGTTACTAAATGGGCCTCCTTCGCAAGCTTATCTTTGCTGTGTGAACCGCGGAGTTCTGGATGATGCCCTAATCCATGCTATAGACCAGGGACTGGAAGAGGGGCGCAAACTTCTCGAAGCCATTACTCGGGCAGTCAGTCTAGCGCATAACGCCCCCTCATGCTGGCCGCTTGAAGGTTATCCATCCGTAGCGGTCTGGCCTATGGATGCTGAGTCGCTTTTAGTCAAACCAGACAATGAGCCAGTGGCACCCGCTGAAACACTCTTGCATCAAGCCACAGCTTCGGACTTGTGGCCCGAGAAAGGGAGCTGCCCTGCAGGCGACAAGTGCCCCTTCTGCTCTAGCCAAGCTATTTTAGTACGAGATGAGCACAGGGCAGCCCTGCTCAAAATACTCCGTTGGTATGAGCTAGCCACTGGCAAACGGTGGAGTTTCCGAGACCTATTCTCCCTCACTTCCTACTTATTAGCCGGTCATCACCCAGCTAGCAAAAGCTCAGCGGCAGCCTCAAACCAATCCAGTCCGTGCCAGTGGGCCGCGAATCTTGTAGCTTTTGATCAGGGCACCCTCACGGCGAGAAAGCCTACGAAACAATCGCTTACTGCCCTCTTTGACCTGACGATGTCAAGCTATCAGCACGCACTATTCCACAGCTGGGACAACAGCACTGCCACCTCTCTACGCCGAGATCTTAGGGACCTCGGCGTAGATAAGGAGCTCGGCAACGAGGAAGGTAGAACCCTATCAGGGCTTGTTTATTTCCTTGCGGAACGCAAAGGCCAATTTCTCCCAGCAACAATTGCTCCCTTGCTAGAAGGGCTAGTCGGTACACTAGACCCTGCATTCGCAAGCTCTGACAGTGAAGTTGCAGTGAGCAGCCGAAGTACAGTCATCCTTGGTGATCTGGACATGCGATTCAGCCGCTCGATTGCAGGCGGTATCGAATTTATTCGCAAGTATCAAATACTATCATCAAACGAACTTGAGCTATTGAGGCGCCTTTCCAGAGCGGAGATGATGCTTTCATCACCGATTATTCGGCGCAAAAGGCCTGCAGCAGCTAACCGAGTCCAGAATACTCTTCGCGACTTTTCCTGCCGATTAGTCCGACGCAGCATCTGCACGAGATCAGCCATAGTCGCGGACGCCCCAATCTTAGAGGCATTCCAGCAAGTTATTGAGGATAGCGATAAACAGCAACACCTTTTTGAAGTGGTCAGGCAAGTCAAAGAGCTGCTGAACAATGGAAAGGAGTTCGAGGTGTCGCTAACAACAACCTTCGGCCAGCCACTTCCTCCAAGACAACGTCAAGCAACGCTGGTAGTTCAGCAGAGCTCTGTCAGAATGCCGCCCCAGAACATCAACGGACGCCCCCACCCTCCTATTTGTTATCTACAGGTCGGACAAGGACAGTCAGCCCAGCCTGTTCCCCTTACTTATGACTTGTTTAAGGCAGTGAAGGAGCTGGAGCGAGGTCTCTCTCCTGCTTCACTACCACGTACAGTCGTTGCCCTACTAGACACGACAAAAGCCCGTCTCTCTGGACCAATTGTCCGAGATAAAGGACTGCTTGAGGATGCCCGCATCCGTGTCGGCGCTGATGGGACGATAGTAGCGCGCTCTTGGAACGGATTCGTTGAAGGCAAGGAGGACGGCGTATGAGCCTAGCAGACTTCAAGCAGGCCCCGTGGCGCCTGTCACATCCTAGTTACCAAAAATCTTGCCTGGCTATTAGCCCAGCCCCAGAATATGCAAGTTCTGAAGTCTTGATTGCATCACTCTACCGAACCATAGGATTCGCATCAGCCAGCGAGGGCAGCGTCCCTCAGGCGGGGCGTGACCTAGACAAGCATATTCAAAAGCTTCGCGAGAAGCGCCAACCCTCACCAACAGGGGCTGTGGTCGGCGTAGAAGCCTGGAACACGGTTCTCCATGGAATCCTTGAAAGCCCCAAGCTTCCCAATCAATCGTCCAAGCGCTTCCTTCAAGTCACGCCTGTCGTACCTGGTGCAGCACTCTTCTCAGGTTCCGCTCGATTGAGTAGTAACTCTTGGCCTGCGGGGAGCCTGATACGTCGTATGGTCTGCTTAGGCTCCAAGGATGGGAGATCTGCACAGCAACTTTGGCAAAAGCTATTTAACGCATTAAGCGTTACCGACGAAGATGATATCTTTGCGCGTTGGCTCGATCAGGAAATATTGGCCTGGACTCCCGCTGCGAGTACATGGGAACTTTCGCCCATTCCTGAAGATGAACTGACAACACTGGAGATCTCGGACTTCCAAGAAATTTCCTTTCTCCCAGCCAAGCGATTTACTAAGGATTTAGAAGCCATTATACAAGCCAAGGGCTCCATAACCCGCCGACAGTGGACTAGCTTGCTCGAAGCAGTAATCCGCTTGGCAGCCGCATCTCACGTGATATGGCTATGTGATGTCCACTCCAGAACATGGAACTGCCTTTGGACCGCGCTGACAGATGGAGTCACGCCTTCCAGTGAACAGGAAGCAAGACGGGCCCTTTTTCCTCAAACGCCTCAATACATGGGTTATGGCGGCAAGGCACTTCAAGGCATCAAGGACAAGGTTTCAAGTTACCTAAATGCCCGACTAGGGATAAATGCACTGCTGTGGTCGCTAGATCAGGTTGGCGCCCCCTATTCTGGTCACCTTTCCTCAAGTGCCGACATTATTGCACTTTGCCGGCATGCCCACACACACAAAGCAGCACTCACTGCCCTAGGGACGCTGCAGACGATTGCCGACTTGCGCGAACAAGAAGCTCGAGCGCTGCTGTGCAAAAAGGGCATAGGTTCTAACTTGCTGGAGTTTGCGCGACATGTCCTTGGTCAACGCCAAGCTGCCGCCCCCCTACTGAAAGGGTACGATCAGGGATACATCCTGAAGAAGAAAGGCAACAGCCCAGCCAGCCCATGGGTCGTATCCCTAGGTCCGGTTGCCGTGCTGGCTTTGGTTCACTGTTCGCTAGCCGGCATGGGAGGGCCCCGCTCGGTCCACCGCCTCGGACAACACCTAGAGGCCTACGGCTTGATCGTGGATAAGCATGACATAGCTAGGAATGACTTAGGTCATCAGTTGAGAATGCTTGGTCTAGTGCTCGACAGTCCCGATGCCGAAAGCGGCATGCTACTGCTTCCTCCCTTCCCCGTAAAGCAAGCCAGCTAGGATGCGTAATATGAATAAACTTGCACACTGGCTTGCCGCCACTGTTCTCGATAAGGTTCAGGGTGCCACTCAAGGATATATTGGCAGCAATATTGAGTACCGACTGATCTTCCGCGGCCCCCCACTGGAGATCCTCGAACAAGCCTACGACGAGCTGGTACGCACCGGAGGGATACAGATACCTATTCGACCAAACGGAGAGGTGACCCTACCTGTACTGCTACAGTATCCGGTTGGCCAGTTACAAGCACCGAAACCCCGGATTGGTGCATCAGGCAAATGCGACAACGATCATTTGCTAGATGTTCGCAATGACCCTAGCAACCCGAGCTTTGTTGCACTAGTCCCCCCAGGACTGCACAACAACCTGTCAATCGAGTCCACAACCGATGAGTTCGGATTGCGAGCGGCTACGAGCACGGGCCACTCCTCCTTCGAGCAGTGGTGGGAGGATGCTTTCGTTCAGCAAACCGTTAACTCGGCATTGGCTGCTGCCGGAATAGCCGATAACCAGCTGGACGACGCTAGAGGCTTAGTTCGTGTTGCAGCGTCCTCGGTAGACGAAGTAGACCCAGAAAAAAGTGGTCATCAGGCCGTCTGGCGTCTGCTTTCCCGTATTTTCTCGATAGCAAACACGATACATGGACTGCCATCAGGAACAGCACTTTCGTTAGCATGCGGTTTCCCTCCACTGAAAGATGGCGGAATCTGTGTAAAGACACAAATTTCCGTTGTAGGGAAAATAGCTGACGAACTGGCAGACGGATTCAAGACTGGTATCGAACGTCTGGCACAAGGCGCTCAAAACAATATTGCTCAAGCGTTGCGCGAACTACTTTCCCATCTTCAGTCAAATTGCGACGTACCTACTGCATTCGAGCGTGCGACAGCTGCCTTTTACCTAACATCCGCTGACATTGAACTATCCGCACCTCCCTCTTGGTGGACAGCGCTTACTACGGAGCAATGGGCGGAGTTACTTGCGGACGAGTCAAACGAAGCTGTCGGAGAGATAACAATCCGATGCACTAATAGCCTGATACCAATGGCAAAAGGATTACCGGCAGTTGTACGAAACGAAGTCGAGCTAGCCATCTCCGCAAATGAAAACAATCTTCCAAAGGACTTTCTGGTAACAGGAGGCTCCCATGGCAAGATACCAATGAAATTGCCAGCAAATCCTGTCGGGGCTACAAGTCATATTGACCTGCACCCCTCTTCGCACGGAACCCCTTTGAGTTACAGGGTAGCCGCGGACGGCTGCAAACCTGCGAGCATTCGAGTTATCTCACTTGGAAGTTGGAAACCTGGAATACTTGTTACGTGCAGGCTCGCAACAAAGCTTTCTCCACCAAAGAAACCACGCAAAACCTCTTCAGCTATAGACTGGGAGTCGTCCCTGACACTTCCAGGCTCCGGTCGATATGAGCTCCGACTTCATTTAACGAATGGCGCCTCCATCTTGAAGACAGATGGCTTGCTGGACGATGCTACCGAATTCGAGGAGCAACGGGAAACGCTCGAGGCAAGGCTAGTTGGGGTAGATGAGTACCTAGTAGAGATCGAGGCCGATGGTAAGTATCAATTAGATGTAACATTTACTCATGGTAGCCAACAAGCTATCAGGACCTGCCGAGTCTACTTGACTTGCGAAGAAGCAAAAGAGGAAGGCTGCAGGAGTGAATTTGAACGCCTAATAAAGCTCAATCGTCGGCATCTCGAGAAGTTCGACACGAAGGCAGTTGTCCATCTTGACCGTAACGCACGCTCCTCCAGCCTCCAGTCATGGATGCTGGAGGAACAGAATGTAGCCAACTCATTCAGGCCGATTGTAATCGCAGACGATTATGCGTCACGGTGGGCACCTCCGGATTGGGACGCACCCCACGGCCCGATCCTCTCGAGCGGACGCTTCCTCCATGATCCTCGCCCCGACGCCGCGAGTTTCTGCCCCCCTAAAGGCTTCATAGAAGCCCGACAGGGAATCGCCAGGCATGTACGGGGTAGTGATGATCAGTCTGGACTTCTTGAGTCCGCAGCTCTTGGCGCATGGCTATCTAGCGACCCAGAGTTCCGCTCGCTTGTCGAGGATTATCTGGATTCGTTCATGTCATGGCTAGACTCCGATCCAAGTGTAGCCTGCTGGATAGACACTATTGCTGTCTGCTCCTTGGAACAGGGCGGTCTAACCCTGGCAAGGGTTCCTGACGCCATTATATTGTCTCCACTACACCCTTTACGCTTAGCATGGCATTGCTTCGCGCAGAAAGTGCTTCATGATGAAATCGAAAGCAACTCTGCGTGCCCCGCTGCAAGTATTCTTGATCCGGATTGCGTCCCCGACTTGCTAACTATCTCGCTGCAGTCTCCAAGCGGCATAGACAAAGTTGATTTTATTTCAGTCGAATGCAGCTCAGACTACTGGTCAGTTCTTTGGAACGGCTCACGACTCGGGCAAATACCCGATCGGGCTCGCCAGGCACCATTCGACAGTAGCTTCGGGCTGGCAGTTGGAGGCATATCTAGCGGATTTAGCCCAGCTCAGGTCTCGCGCGCGCTCGACGATGTCACCGACCTCTTGGCGGCAAAGCCAATTATTAGTTTGGTAGTATCCAGCACAGGTGGCACTACAGATGCCTGCAATGAAGGCCTGGCCAACTGGTGCACCAAGCGTTTTGGCAACGGAGAACAAGAGATCTCACGGCAAAGTGTCGGAGCAAAGATACTAGAAGTGTTCGATACTAGGCAGGCTGGCCTCCCTGATCAGGCGACCATCGCTAACCTTTCCGAAGACACTGAGAATCATGTTCGATGGTATGAAAAGCAACCGAAAGGTGCAAAGCCTGACCTTGGCATCATTGCTCAACTAGATGCATCCCAACCCGAGTCCAAGGAAGTCGGCATGCTCTCGCCAATGGGAACCGGCGGACTCATCAGGCATCGCGTCAGGCGCCAACTCCAAGCATCGTTCCTGAGTGAATCTCGACAAGGCCTGCAAATGCCCCCCTCCGGCGAACCCTTTGCAGATAAGGTCTCCGCGTGCATGCTGATGATTGAAAGGCTTAGAGATGGCAAGATTGGCATGCAGTTTTCCCCGAATGTCCATGCAGTATCCAGCATGCTGGAAGATCACAGTGCGGGGTTCGTCGCAGTCTCATCATCGGCCATCGATCCCGCCTGCTTCCTGGGCGGCTGGATTCAGGGAACATATCTATGGGATTACGACCTACCCTCATACTCGCACCGCGCGGGTGATACCAGTGGTTATTATCTACTGTCACAAGTAAAGGATGCCGATCGCGACGCGCTACAGCGCGTGTTGAAACCATTACCTGGCTGCGAGAATCTCGAGGATAGCCAAGTTGAACAAATCCTCCTAGAAGTTGCGAGAAGAGGTATACCCACTGTACGCGGCCTATCCGGAGACGATACAGGGGCTACTGGCGACCTTGGACTTTTCCTCGCGGTCCGCCTTCTACAAGATCAGTTTCGCGTATCCGGCAACAAGGACAGCCTTCTTCCTGTACTTGCAGGGTCGCCGGATGAATCCACCATAGCAATAATTATCCCCGTAGACCCTTTCCGCGGCTACCTTTCCGACCTCGCCCGCTCTCTTGGCAAGGAGCGCAAGGAAACATCTCTATCGCGTCCCGACCTACTGGTCATCGGCGTTCGCGCATGCAACGACAAAGTGCAGCTGCATCTCACACCCATAGAAGTTAAATGCAGGCAAGGAGTGGTCTTTGGCAATGGAGAATCGTCTGAGGCCTTATCCCAGGCTAAGGCTTTGTCGTCGTTGCTTTGTGCTATTGATGAGCGCGCAGATAGTTCCTTAGCGTGGCGTCTCGCGTTTCAGCACCTGCTGCTGTCGATGGTTGGATTTGGCCTGCGTGTCTACAGCCAGCATCAGGCTGTAGATGGCCATGCTAGTCGGTGGGCTACCTTCCACGAGCGAATCGCAGCAGCCATACTCGACCCTAAGCCATCGATCAGCATTGATGAGCGAGGCAGACTCATAGTGGTTGATGCTTCAAACCAGAGCAGTCCGCATGATCGTGATGGTGACAATTTCCCAGAAACCATCGTCATTTCTAGTCGCGATGCGGGTCGCATTATTGCCGGGACTGACGTTCAGAATTTCTATGACGGTGTACGCGCCAAGGTCGATGACTGGGGCCTGCTGCCTCACCAAGACGGAACAACTATCCCTCCACTCGAACATGCAAAAGTTGGCACTTCGGATACAGTTGAAACAAGCGAGCCAGCAGCGGCTTCAGGGGATGTGCCCGAGTCATTTATAAGTCTGACAGAGCAACCAGATGCAATGGAGCTGGTTTCAGGCTATAGCCCCCCATCTGAAGACCCCGGCAATGGAGTCCTACTATCTGTGGGTAAGACCGTGGATGGCTTCGAGCCCCGGCCACTCTGCCTAAATATATCCGACACTCGGCTCAACCAATTAAACATCGGTGTAGTTGGTGACCTAGGGACAGGCAAAACCCAATTCCTCAAATCGCTGATCCACCAGATATCCAGCGCTCGCGAGTCTAATCGTGGGATCACCCCAAGATTTCTGATTTTCGACTATAAACGTGACTACAGCAGCCAAGATTTTGTCGAAGCTACTGGCGCCAGGGTAGTGAAACCCCATCGCCTACCCTTGAATCTATTCGATACGTCGGGAATTGGGGAGTCATCCGCCCCATGGCTGGACAGGTTCCGATTCTTCGCAGATGTACTAGACAAGGTGTACTCGGGCATAGGGCCCGTGCAGCGAGACAAGCTCAAAGGGGCAGTACGTAACGCTTACGAGGCGGCCGATGCGCAAGGTCGTCAACCAACAATCTACGATATCCACGCAGAGTATCGCGAATTACTCGCAGGTAAATCAGACTCCCCGATGGCCATCATTGACGATCTGGTAGACATGGAAGTCTTCGCGCGCAATGGAGAAAAGAAGTCATTTGACGAGTTCTTCCAGGGCGTCGTAGTAATCTCTCTGGATTCCATGGGGCAAGACGACAGAAGCAAGAACTTGCTAGTCGCTATCATGCTGAACATGTTTTATGAGAACATGCTCCGCACTCCAAAACGCCCTTTCGTTGGCACTTCCCCGCAGCTACGAGCGATAGACTCTTACCTTTTAGTAGACGAAGCAGATAACATCATGCGTTACGAGTTCGATGTTCTTCGGAAGCTGCTATTGCAGGGCCGAGAATTCGGAACTGGCGTTATCCTAGCATCGCAGTACCTGAGGCATTTCAAGGTCGGGGCAACAGACTATCGGGAGCCACTACTGTCGTGGTTCATCCACAAGGTACCGAACGCTACGCCTGCCGAGCTCGGGGTTTTAGGGTTTACCTCTGATCTGGCAGAATTGTCTGAGCGGGTGAAGACCCTCCCAAATCACCACTGCCTTTACAAGTCATTCGACGTAGCTGGCGAAGTTATTCGTGGATTACCTTTCTTCGAACTCATCAATCAGGATTAACAGAGGTATGGCCCGACCTAATTAGGTCGGGCCAGGAGGCTGCTGATGATTGACACCCTTACTCCTTCAGAGCGCTCAGAAAGAATGTCTCGAATCCGAGACAAGAACACAAAGCCCGAACTAGCTCTACGTAAATCTCTTCACAAGTTGGGTCTTCGGTATCGTTTGCACAGTTCCGATCTCCCCGGCAAGCCTGATCTCGTTTTTCCCAGATACAGGACAGTGGTATTTGTGCACGGGTGCTTTTGGCATAGGCATGCGGGCTGCTCAATTGCCACCACCCCTAAGAGCAATACATCATTCTGGCTAGATAAATTTAAGAAGAATGTGGCGCGTGACGCACAAGTAATAGCAGAGCTACAAGCCATGGGATGGACAGTGCTTATTGTCTGGGAATGTGAACTGAAACCTGCAAACAGACTGAAAAAAACTACGGACAACCTAGATAAAATTATTCGCATGACGGGCAATCAAAGCGAAGATAACTAACTGCCCGCTCACAATCAAAGCGCTATCCAGCGCTCAGACTCAACCATCTTGAGAAGCTAAGGCTTCTTCGCCGTCTGACGATGAATGGCTACCTCTCACACTCCTTCGCCGTTTTCCTGTGACAGCTTACTAACTTAAGTGCACAAAAAAGCCCAGTCGTCACCGACTGGGCTTTTTCGTTTCAAAATGGTCGGGACGGAGTGATTCGAACACTCGACCCCTTGCACCCCATGCAAGTGCGCTACCGGGCTGCGCTACGCCCCGACTGGGCTTTGAAGCATGTTCTCAATGCTACCGAGAACGTTGAAGAATGTACCCTAACCTCCTGATAAATGAAAGCTTTTTCTCAAAAAATTTTCCACTCACCAAAAACCCAAGTCACTTCTTCAACACCACCAACACATCCTCCAACTCGACAATCATCTGCCGAATCAGCTGCTTGTACTGGCTCGACTCATCCTTGGCCTCATCACTGGAAAGCCTCAACCGAGCCCCGCCAATGGTGAACCCCTGGTCATAAAGCAGCGCACGAATCTGGCGAATCATCAGCACATCCTGCCGCTGATAATACCGCCGGTTCCCCCGCCGCTTCACGGGATTGAGCTGATCGAACTCCTGCTCCCAATACCGCAGCACGTGCGGTTTTACCGCACAAAGCTCACTCACCTCACCTATGGTGAAGTACCTTTTGCCCGGTATGGGGGGCAGTTCGTCGTTATGGCTTGGTTCCAGCATAGGCCTCAACCCGGGCCTTCAACTTCTGCCCTGGACGAAAGGTGACGACGCGCCGTGCGGTGATCGGGATTTCTTCCCCTGTCTTGGGGTTGCGGCCCGGCCGCTGGCGTTTGTCGCGAAGGTCGAAGTTGCCGAAACCGGACAGCTTGACCTGCTCGTTCTCTTCAAGTGCGTGCCGAATTTCTTCAAAAAACAGCTCGACCAGCTCCTTGGCCTCACGCTTGTTAAGCCCCAGCTCCTCGTACAGCCTTTCGGCCATCTCAGCTTTCGTCAGAGCACCCATGCCGTTATTTCCTTAACGTGGTGTTCAACCTTTGTTCGAGCGAGGTGAGGATGTTTTGCAGTGCGGCGTTCACCTCATCGTCGTTAAGAGTGCGCGATGGATGCTGCCAGGTCAAGCCGACGGCAAGGCTTTTTCTATCAGGATCAATACCTTTACCTTGGTAGACGTCAAACAGCCTGAGGTCTGTGAGCCATTCGCCTGCATTGTCACGAATTACTTCAAGTACTGCGCTAGAAGCTACATCACGTCCTGCGATCAAAGCCAGGTCGCGGCGGGTTTCCGGGAACTTGGAAAGCTCGCTGAATTTCGGCAGGCGGCCTTCGACCACGTCGCCCAGCACCAGCTCGAACAGGAACACCGGGCGGTCCAGGTCCAGGGCCTTGGCCAGCTCTGGGTGGATGGCGCCGAGGTAACCGACGAGCTTGCCGTCACGCTCGATGGCGGCGGTCTGGCCTGGGTGCAGGGCTGGGTGCTTGCCGGCGCTGAAGGTGAAGTCGCTCAGGGCGCCGGAGTAGCCCAGCAGGGCTTCCACGTCGGCCTTCACGTCGAAGAAGTCGACGCCGTCGCGGCCGTTGGCCCAGCCTTCTGGCAGGCGGCTGCCGGTGACAACGCCGGCGATCATCGGCTGCTGCTTAAGGTCGCCGAGCTGGCCGACGAAGCGCAGGCCGCTTTCGAACAGGCGCACGCGGTCTTGCTGGCGGTTCAGGTTGTGCTGCAGTGCCTTGACCAGGCCCGGCCACAGGGACGCGCGCATGGCGGCCATGTCGCTGGAGATGGGGTTGGCCAGCAGCAGCGGCTCTACGCCCGGGCTGAACAGTTCGAACAGTTTCGGGTCGATGAAGCTGTAGGTGATGGCTTCCTGGTAGCCGCGGGCAACCAGCAGGCGGCGCAGGGTCGGCAGGTCACCGCGGGTTTCCGGCTTGCCCTGGGGGGCCAGGCGGGCTTGCGGGTAGCGAACCGGCAGGTTGTTGTAGCCGTACAGACGGGCCAGCTCTTCGATCAGGTCCACTTCCAGGCTGATGTCGAAGCGGTGGCTTGGAACGTTGACTGTCCACTGCCCTTCCCCGCTCTTGGTAGTGGTCAGTTCCAGGGCGTTGAGCAGTTGCTCGACCTGGGCTGGGTCCATTTCCATGCCGAGCATCTGGGTGATGCGTTCGGCGCGCAGGGTAACCGGGGCCACTTGCGGCAGGTGCTGTTCGCTGACGGCTTCGACAACCGGGCCGGCTTCGCCGCCGACGATGTCCAGCAGCAGCTGGGTGGCGCGCTCGATGGCTTCGCGGGCCAGCTGCGAGTCCACGCCGCGCTCGTAGCGGTGCGAGGCGTCGGTGTGCAGGCCGTAGGAACGGGCTTTACCGGCGACGGAGATCGGCTCGAAGAAGGCGCTTTCGAGGAACAGGTCGCGGGTTTTTTCGGTGTTCACACCGCTGTGCTCGCCACCCATGACGCCGGCGATGGCCAGGGCGCGGGTGTGGTCGGCGATCACCAGGGTGTCGGCGCGCAGGGCCACTTCCTGGCCGTCGAGCAGGACGAGCTTCTCGCCCTCTTCGGCCATGCGTACGCGGATGCCGCCGTTGATTTCTGCCAGGTCGAAGGCGTGCATCGGCTGGCCGAGTTCGAGCATCACGTAGTTGGTGATGTCGACGGCAGCGTCGATGCTGCGCACGTCGCTGCGGCGCAGGCGTTCGACCATCCACAGTGGGGTCGGCTTGCTCAGGTCGACGTTGCGGATGACGCGGCCCAGGTAGCGTGGGCAGGCAGCCGGGGCGCTGACTTCGACCGGGCGCACTTCGTCGTGGGCAGCCGGTACGGCTGGCACTACCGGGCGGGTGACCGGGGCGTCGTACAGGGCGCTGACGTCGCGGGCGAGACCTGCGATGGACAGGCAGTCGCCGCGGTTGGGGGTGAGGCCGATTTCGATGCTGGCGTCGTCCAGGCTCAGGTACTGGCGAATGTCTTCGCCCACCGGGGCGTCAGCCGCCAGTTCCAGCAGGCCGTCGTTCTCTTCGCTGATCTGCAGTTCGGCAGCCGAGCACAGCATGCCGAAGGACTCGACACCGCGCAGCTTGGCCTTCTTGATCTTGAAGTCGCCTGGCAGTTCGGCGCCGATCATGGCGAACGGGATCTTGATGCCTGGGCGGGCGTTAGGGGCGCCGCACACGACCTGGAAGGTTTCCTGGCCGTTGCTTACTTGGCACACGCGCAGCTTGTCGGCGTCCGGGTGTTGTTCGGTGGCGAGGATTTCGCCCACGACGATGCCGCTGAACTGGCCGGCAGCGGGGGTGACGCTGTCGACTTCGAGGCCGGCCATGGACAGGCGGGCGACCAGTTCGTCACGGGAGACTTGCGGGTTTACCCAACCGCGCAGCCACTGTTCACTGAATTTCATGCTGTTCTCCTAGAATGTGCGTCGATTGGGCCTAGCGGAATTGGGCAAGGAACCGCAGGTCGTTATCGAAGAACAGACGCAAATCGTTGACGCCGTAGCGCAGCATGGCCAGGCGCTCGGCGCCCATGCCGAAGGCGAAGCCCTGGAACTCTTCAGGGTCGATGCCAGACATACGCAGCACGTTCGGGTGCACCATGCCGCAGCCCATCACTTCCAGCCAGCCGGTCTGCTTGCACACGCGGCAGCCTTTGCCGGAACACATCACGCACTGGATGTCGACTTCGGCGGACGGCTCGGTGAAGGGGAAGAACGATGGGCGGAAACGTACCGCCAGTTCTTTTTCGAAGAACACGCGCAGGAACTCTTCGATGGTGCCCTTGAGGTCGGCGAAGTTGATATCGCGATCGATCAGCAGGCCTTCGACCTGGTGGAACATCGGCGAGTGGGTGATATCCGAGTCGCAGCGGTATACGCGGCCCGGGCAGACAATGCGGATTGGCGGCTGGGTGGACTCCATGGTCCGCACCTGCACCGGCGAGGTGTGGGTGCGCAGCAGCATGTTGGCATTGAAGTAGAAGGTGTCGTGCATCGCCCGGGCCGGGTGGTGGCCTGGGATGTTGAGCGCTTCGAAGTTGTGGTAGTCGTCTTCCACCTCTGGGCCTTCGGCAATGCCGTAGCCGATGTGGGTGAAGAACTGCTCGATGCGCTCGAGTGTACGGGTGATCGGGTGCAGGCCACCGGTGGCCTGGCCGCGGCCTGGCAGGGTGACGTCAATGCATTCGGCAGCCAGGCGAGCGCTGAGCTCGGCTTCTTCGAAGGCGGCCTTGCGGGCATTGAGCACAACGGTGACGCGCTCTTTGGCGTCGTTGATCAGCGCGCCGACTTTCGGCCGCTCTTCGGCTGGCAGGTTGCCCAGGGTCTTCATCACCTGGGTCAGCTCGCCTTTCTTGCCGAGATAGTTCACCCGGATCTGTTCCAGGGTATTGATGTCTTCAGCGCGCTCCACGGCCTCAAGGGCTTGGGAGACCAACGCATCCAGGTTTTCCATGTACAGACTCCAGATACGAAAATAGGGGAAGAGCTTTGAAGGCTCTTCCCCTATCGATGACGTTCAATGCCCGACGGCGCTAGCGCCGCCGGGTGATTGTCGCGGGTACTTAAGCCAGAACGGCTTTAGCTTTCTCGACAATCGCAGCAAACGCCGCTTTTTCGTTCACTGCCAGATCGGCCAGAACCTTACGGTCGATTTCGATCGAAGCCTTTTTCAGGCCAGCAATCAGACGGCTGTAGGACAGACCGTTGGTGCGGGCACCGGCGTTGATACGAGCGATCCACAGTGCGCGGAACTGACGCTTCTTCTGACGACGGTCACGGTAGGCATATTGACCTGCCTTGATGACAGCCTGCTTGGCAACGCGGAATACGCGCGAGCGTGCACCGTAGTAGCCTTTAGCCAGTTTCAGAATTTTCTTGTGACGCTTACGAGCGATGACGCCACGCTTAACACGAGCCATGAGTAACTTCCTCTATCTAAACCAGAATTAACGTACGCGCAGCATGCGCTCGACTTTTGCCACGTCAGACGGGTGCAGCAGGCTGGCACCGCGCAGTTGACGCTTACGCTTGGTCGACATTTTGGTCAGGATGTGGCTCTTGAAAGCGTGCTTGTGCTTGAAGCCGGAAGCGGTCTTCAGGAAGCGCTTCGCAGCACCGCTCTTGGTTTTCATTTTTGGCATGTTGGAACTCCGCATTCGATAAAATTACACAATAATCATCAGGCCTGCCGTGCCCGGGAGATTACTTCTTCTTTTTGGGGGCGATGACCATCATAAGCTGGCGTCCTTCCATCTTCGGATGCTGCTCAACGGAGCCGTATTCGGCGAGGTCGGCTTCGACCCGCTTCAACAGCTCCATGCCCAGCTCCTGGTGGGCCATCTCACGGCCGCGGAATCTCAGAGAGATCTTGGCCTTGTCCCCATCGGTAAGGAAACGTACCAGGTTGCGTAGTTTTACCTGGTAATCCCCTTCTTCCGTCCCTGGACGAAACTTGATTTCTTTGATCTGGATCTGCTTCTGGTTTTTCTTGGCTTCGTTGGCCTGCTTCTTCTTCTCGAAGAGGTGCTTGCCGTAGTCCATCACCTTGCAGACGGGCGGTTGCGCGTCGGCGGAGATCTCCACCAGATCCAGCTTCGCTTCATCAGCGATACGAAGCGCTTCATCAATCGAGACGATGCCAATCTGCTCGCCGTCAGCGCCAATTAACCGAACCTCGCGTGCCGAGATATTCTCGTTGATCGGGGCTTTCGGTGCAGTTCGTTTATCGTTTCTCATTTCACGCTTAATAGTCATTACTCCGATTCTAGGCGACCGCGCTGGGCAACAGCGCTGTTGAGCAGCTGCGTGAATTCAGCCACCGGCATGGAGCCGAGGTCTTTGCCTTCACGGGTGCGTACTGCGACGGTCTGCGTTTCGACTTCGCGATCCCCTATAACCAAAAGGTACGGGACCTTGAGCAAAGTATGCTCGCGGATTTTAAAGCCGATCTTCTCATTTCTCAAGTCCGACTTGGCACGGAAACCGCTACCGTTCAGGGTATTTTCCACCTCGAGGGCGAAATCGGCCTGCTTGTCGGTGATGTTCATGATCACGGCCTGGGTGGGTGCCAGCCAGGCCGGGAACACGCCAGCGTAGTGCTCGATCAGCATGCCGATGAAGCGCTCGAACGAACCGAGGATGGCACGGTGCAGCATGACCGGGCGAACTCGGCTGTTATCTTCGGCGATGTAGCTGGCATCCAGGCGTTCTGGCAGGTTCGGGTCGTACTGCAGGGTACCGCACTGCCAGTTACGGCCGAGGCAGTCGCGCAGGGTGAACTCGATCTTCGGGCCGTAGAAGGCGCCCTCGCCCGGCTGGTATTCCCACTCCAGGCCCGATTCGTTCAAGGCGTCGGCCAGTGCGCCTTCGGCACGGTCCCACAGCTCTTCGGAACCCACGCGCTTGGCCGGGCGGGTCGACAGCTTCATGGCGATGTCGGTGAAGCCGAAGTCCTTGTACACGTCCAGGGTCAGCTTGATGAAGTCGGCGGCTTCTTTCTTCACCTGTTCTTCGGTGCAGAAGATGTGCGCGTCGTCCTGCACGAAGCCACGCACGCGCATGATGCCATGCAGGGCGCCGGACGGCTCGTTACGGTGGCAGGCACCGAACTCGGCCAGGCGCAGCGGCAGGTCGCGGTAGCTCTTCAGGCCCTGGTTGAACACCTGCACGTGGCACGGGCAGTTCATCGGTTTTACCGCGTAGTCACGGCTTTCCGACGAGGTGGTGAACATGTTCTCGGCGTAGTTGGACCAGTGGCCGGAACGCTCCCAGAGAATGCGGTCGACAACCTGCGGGGTCTTGATTTCCTGGTAGCCGTTGACGCGCTGAACCTGGCGCATGTACTGCTCGAGCACCTGGTACACGGTCCAGCCGTTGGCGTGCCAGAACACCATGCCCGGGGCTTCTTCCTGCAGGTGGAACAGGTCGAGCTGCTTGCCGATCTTGCGGTGGTCGCGTTTTTCGGCTTCTTCGATGCGCTGGATGTATGCCGCCAGCTGCTTCTTGTCGGCCCAGGCGGTGCCGTACACGCGTTGCAGCTGCTCGTTCTTGGCATCACCGCGCCAGTAGGCGCCGGACAGCTTGGTCAGCTTGAATGCCTTGAGGAAGCGGGTGTTCGGCACGTGCGGGCCGCGGCACATGTCGACATATTCTTCGTGGTAGTACAGGCCCATGGCCTGCTCGTCCGGCATGTCTTCGACCAGGCGCAGCTTGTAGTCTTCGCCACGGGCCTTGAACACGTCGATGACTTCGGCGCGCGGGGTCACCTTCTTGATGACGTCGTAGTCCTTGTCGATCAGCTCCATCATGCGCTTTTCGATGGCAGCCATGTCTTCAGGGGTGAAGGGGCGCTCGTAGGCGATGTCGTAGTAGAAGCCTTCGTCGATGACCGGGCCGATCACCATCTTGGCGGTCGGGTACAGCTGTTTCACCGCGTGGCCGACCAGATGGGCGCACGAGTGGCGAATGATCTCCAGTCCCTCTTCATCTTTAGGGGTGATGATCTGCAGGGTGGCGTCGTTGCTGATCAGGTCGCAGGCATCGACCAGTTTGCCGTCGACCTTGCCGGCCACGGTGGCCTTGGCCAGGCCGGCGCCGATCGAAGCGGCGACTTCGGCTACGGATACGGCGTGATCGAACGAACGTTGACTGCCATCGGGAAGAGTAATAACGGGCATGGCGCCTCCTCTCCTAGTGGTGACCCCTACCAAAGGTCACGTGGGTTGGGATGAGCCAGTACAAGATCCGACCTGCCTTCCCGCAACGGAAAGCCTGCCTCACAGTGGCAGAAGCCTTTCGGCTTGCCAGGGACGAACCAGAGTGACTGGAAAGAAAAAAGATAGCTGCAGGCTGCACGTTGTCAGCTGCAAGCCGAGCATGCTAGCACGCGGGTTGCATGCCAGGCAGAAATATTTGGAAATTACAGACTTCGGCTGAACTTACGCGGAAAAATTCCTATCAGACCTTGGGAAGCAACCTACTCTTGATGAGACCTTAACCCAAGGAGTAACCGGTTATGCGAGTTCCGTCTCTTCTGGCCCTGGCGGCCGCTGGGGCCCTGCTGCTGCCCATGGCTGCGAACGCCGGCAACTTCCCGGCCGGGAAGGAAGCCGCCTACATGAGCCAGTGCACGCAAGTGGCTCAAGGCCAAGGCGTTGACGCTGCGACTGCGAAAAAACACTGCGACTGTGGCGCGCAAACCATCAAAAAGAATTTCACCGACGCGGAGATTGCCGACCTCGACAGCAACGATGGCGTGGACGCCAAGCTGATGCAGAAGGCCCAGACGGTCGTGAAACAGGCCTGCGCACCGAAGAGCTGAAACCTTAAAGCCAGAGCAGGCCAGCCATTCTTTGCGCTGGATCAATATCCTGCGAAGGTAAAAGGCGCTAGATGCGCAGAATTAGACTATGATGTGTTCCGTGCTCCGTAGCCTCGGCCGCATTGCACCACTGAAAAAACTAAATGTTCTGGAGATTCACCCATGTCCAATCGCCAACAAGGCACCGTCAAATGGTTCAATGATGAGAAAGGCTACGGCTTCATCACCCCAGCAGGCGGCGGCGACGACCTGTTCGTTCACTTCAAGGCCATCGAATCTGACGGCTTCAAGAGCCTGAAAGAAGGCCAGACTGTTTCCTTCGTCGCCGAGCGCGGCCAGAAGGGCATGCAGGCTGCACAGGTTCGTCCGGAGTAATTCGGATAGCTGTAAAAAAACCCGCCCTTGTGGCGGGTTTTTTTATGGGTGCTGCATGGGCTGAAGGGGTTGGCCCATGCGGGCGCGGCTTTTTTTGTGGGAGCGGCCTTGTGTCGCGAAAGGGGCGCGTAGCGGCCCCAGGGTTTCAGCTCTGCAGCCTATAATGCCGGGGCCGCTTTGCGGCCCTTTCGCGACACAAGGCCGCCCCCACAAGGACCGCGTGTCAGCCGCAGTTGACGCGAACCACCTTGCCCTGCTCGTCCACATTCAGGTTCAAGCGCTCGGAGCGGTACTCCAGGGTAACCACGTCGTGCGGCTTGAGAATGCGGGCCATCTGCGAGCCACTGGCCTTGCGCGCCTGCTCCAGCAGCTCGGCGCTGGCTGGCTTGCCAATGGCGAAATCGGCGCCGCTGGCTTCGCAGCGGCCATCGTTGCCTGCCGGCGTGGCTGGCGCAGCGCCACCAGCAGAATTGCCACCAGTGCTGCAACCAGCCAGGACAGCAGCCACCGCCAGGGTTGCCAGGTAAGCACGGGTACGGAACATGAAGCCTCCTAAATCGGTCCGGGAACTGTCTGATCCGACAGTTCCGCTCATCTTTTGTTGCAAAACCGGTCAAGTCTGCCTGAACTCACCAGCAGAGGCGAAAACGCAATCGTGACCGGATTTTGCACAACCTGCTGCGTTTGCCATATGCTTAAGCCGCAAGGTCACTGACGCAAAGTCATGATTTAGTGCAAGAAGTGGAGCGCACCCCGCCTCCATCGAACACCAGGGTCAGGTGTTCGCCCCTTCGTCCCGGGCCCCAAGCGAGAGCCTTTCATGAGCAGCCACAGCATCGAAGCCGATATCAAGGTCAAATGGGCCGAAGGCCAGAGCGCGTACAGCCCTGGCACGCCGGAGGAGTTGCTGCTGATTGCCATCGACCTGCTGGTGCGCGATCGCGGCGCCGAGGCGGCACGCAGCTTCTTCGACCAGGTGTTCGAGCGCTACGCGCCGCACACGGCTATTCCAATCGCGCCAAACGGGCGCTGAGCAGGTCGAACAGGCCCTGGGCATCGCCCTCCTCCACCCACATCACATTGGCAGGCTGCTTGAGCACGCCGTACCAGTCGGCAAGGGTCTGGCCGAAGCTGGGGCCTTCGCGGCTGTCGATGCTCACATGGATGCGCCGGCCGCTGAACAGCTCGGGCTTGAGCAGGTAGGCGATGACGCTGGCGTCGTGCACCGGGCCGCCGGGCATGCCGTACAGGTCCATGTCGTGGGTGATGTAGGCGTTGAGTATATCCACCACCCGTCTGCTGGCCTGGTTGTTCACCGCCGCCAGTTGCTTGAGGCGGGCGTCGCTGGTCAGCAGCTTGTGGGTGACGTCCAGCGGCAGGTAGGTCAGTTGCACACCGCTGGCCAGCACCACTTCGGCGGCATGCGGGTCGGCATAGAGGTTGAATTCCGCCGCCGGGGTGATGTTGCCGCCGTTGAAATGGGCACCACCCATGACCACCACTTGCTTGATGCCTTTGACGATGTCCGGGCGCTGGATCAGCGCCAGGGCCAGGTTGGTTTGTGGGCCGAGCATGGCGACGGTGATGCTGTGGGGCTTGGCGGTGCCAAGGGTGTCGACCAGGTATTGCACGGCATTGCCCTGGGCCAGCGGCGCTTTCGGCTCGTGCACCTGGATGCCGGTGAGCCCTTCTTCGCCGTGCACGTCGGCGGCATAGATCGGCTTGCGCACCAGCGGGCGAGCGGCGCCGGCGTACACGGGGATGTCTTCGCGGCCGGCCCATTCGCGGGCCAGGCGGGCGTTGCGCGAGGTTTTTTCCAGGCGCACGTTGCCGGCCACGGTGGTGATGGCGCGGATGTTGAGCTCGTCGGGCGAGGCCATGGCCAGGAAAAGCGCGACCACGTCGTCGGCGCCGGGATCGGTGTCGATGATCAGGTCGATGGGGGCGGCCTGGAGGGTGGTGGCTGCGGCCATGAGGGCGATTCCTTGTAGCAGGGGTTTGAGCATGGGTGGCACTCCTGTTGCCTGGGTGGGTTTCTGGGGCCGCTTTGCGGCCCAATCGCCGGCAAGCCAGCTCCCACAGGTACTGCATCGGCCTCAAGCATTGTGCAGTACCTGTGGGAGCTGGCTTGCCGGCGATTCGGGGGCGCAGCCCCCGCCTTCAGAAAGTCACGCCGGAAATCAGCGCGATGTTGCTGTAGGGCTGGCACTCGCCAGTACGCACTACCGCACGGGCATTGCGTGACAATTCCTTGAAATCTTCATGGCTCAGCCATTCGCGCTTGCCCAGCTTGCCCTTCAGCCGCTCGATCTCGACCAGCGCCGGCGGCACCACTTTCTGCATCTCTTCGGCCAGCACATGGCGCTCCACCTGCAACTCGCTCAGCACAACCCGCAACACGCTGGCGAAATCCGGCAGGCCGGGCGTGACAGCCAGATCGATCAGTTCGACGCCCGGCGGCACCGGCAGCCCGGCATCGCCGATCACCAGGATGTCACCATGCCCCATGCCGGCGATGGTCCGCGACAGGGCGACGTTCAGCAGCGGGGTTTTCTTCATGGCGCAAGCTCCGCCAGGTAGGGAATCGACGGCTGGGCGCCGGCGCGGGTAACCGACAGGGCCGCGGCGCGCTGGCCGAAGGCGATGGCTTCGCCCTCCTCCAGGCCGCGCACCAGGCCAGCGGCAAAGCCGCCGATGAAGGTATCGCCGGCTGCGGTGGTATCCAGCGGCTGCACCACCGGCGCGGGGAAGTGCTGGTGGCCCTGAGGGGTGACCAGCAAGGCCCCTTGCGCGCCAAGGGTAATGATCACTTTGCCCGCGCCCAGTTGCAGCAAGCGCTCGCCGGCGCGCCGGGCACCGTCCAGATCAGCCACCGCCACCCCGGTCAGGGCTTCGGCCTCGCTTTCGTTGGGCGTCAGGTAGTCGATGTGGGCGAACCAGTCCTCCGGCAAGGGGCCGGTCGCCGGCGCCGGGTTCAGGATCACCCGCTTGCCCAGTTCACGCCCCCTGGCCAGGGTCCAGGCCACGGTGTCGGCCGGCACTTCCAGCTGGCAGATGATCACCTCGGCCGCCTGCAGCAGCGCATCGAACCGCTGCACCGACTGTGGCGTCAGCAGGCCGTTGCCACCGGGGATGATGACGATGCAGTTCTGGCTGGCGGCATCCACGGTGATCAGCGCCACACCGCTGGACACGCCCTGACAAGTGATGACGCCCTGGCAGTCGATGCCTTCCACATACAACGCCCGGTGCAGTTGCCGACCATAATCATCGTCGCCGACATTGCCGATCATCGCCACGCTGCCGCCCAGGCGTGCCACGGCCACCGCCTGGTTGGCCCCCTTGCCGCCCGGCACGGTGAAAAAACTTTCGCCGGGGAGTGTTTCGCCGGCCCGGGGCAGGCGCTGGGCGCGGGCCACCAGGTCCATGTTGAGGCTACCGACTACCACGACCTTGGCACTCATCACATTTCCTTAGCGTTAGCGGTAATCGTTGAACAGGTCCGGGCGCGGCCCGGTGGACTCGCGCAGCACGATGCGCGGGGCGACGATGCGCTGCTCTGCCGCGCCCTGCCGGGGTGTGCCGATACGCGCCAGCAACAGCGACGCGGCACTTTCGCCCAACTCGCGGATCGACTGGCCCACGGTGGTCAACGGCGGGTACACATAGCGGCTGAGTTCGATGTCGTCGAAGCCAATCACCGACAGCTCGCCGGGCACGTTGATTTTGCGCTCGGCCGCGGCACGCAGCACGCCGAAGCCGATCATGTCGTTGCCGGCGAAAATCGCCGTGGGCCGCCTGCCCTCCAGCAACCGGGTTGCCACCGCATGGCCCCCGGGGCTGGTGAAATCGCAATGCAGCACGCGGTCGCCAAGCACCGGTGCGCCGGCCTCGGACATGGCGCGACGGAAGCCGCTCAGGCGCAGCTGGGTGACCCCGGTCTCGGCGGGGCCGCCGATATAGGCAATGTCGCGATGGCCTAACCCCAGCAAGTGGCGACTGGCCAGGTAGGCACCCTGCTCGTGGTCGATGCGTACCAGGTCGGCATCCACGCCATCCAGTTCGCGGTCGACGACCACCATTGGCGTGCGCACGCCAGCCAGGCTTTGCACCAGGTCGCTGTCCTGGCCCACCGAAGCCACTACCAGGCCGTCGATGCGTTTTTCCAGCAGCACGCGCAGGTAGCTGCGCTGCTTCTGCGGGTTGTCGTCGGAGTTGCACAGGATCACGCAGTAGCCGTTGCGCTCGCAGGCGTCTTCGATGCCCCGTGCCAGTTCGGCAAAGTACGGGTTGACGCTGCTGGGCACCAGCAAGCCGATGGTGGCCGTGCTGCGCGCCTTCAGCGAGCGGGCCACGGCGCTGGGCACGTAGTCGAGCTCGGCGATGGCGGCTTCGACTTTCAGCCGTACGTGCTCGCTGACAGGCCGGGTCTTGTTCAGCACATGGGACACGGTGGTGTAGGAAATACCCGCCAGTGCCGCGACGTCTTTGATGGTTGCCATGTTCTCAGTTCCGCCGGGCTGCACGCCGGCTACGGTAAGTGTCGAGCACCACGGCGATGACGATCACCGCCCCGGTGATGATGCGCTTGGTCGGTTCGCTGGCACCGATCTGCGCCAGCCCTGCGGCCAGCACCGAAATGATCAGCACGCCAAAGAAGGTGCTGATGACCGAGCCACGCCCGCCCATCAGGCTGGTGCCGCCAATGACCACGGCGGCGATCACCTGCAGTTCCAGGCCGGAGCCGGCATTGGGGTCGGCGGCTTCCAGGCGCGAGATCTGGAACAGCGCGGCCAGGCCGGCAAGCAGGCCCATCAGGGCGAACACCAGCACCTTGTATGGGCGCGGGTCGATGCCGGCCAGGCGCACGGCTTCTTCGTTGGTGCCGATGCCGATCAGGTAGCGGCCGAATACCGTGCGGGTCAGCACCAACTGGGCCAGCACGATCACCAGCAAGGCGATGATGAACGCCGGCGAGATGCCGAATGCGATGGGGTTGGAGAACCAGGCATAGGCATCGCCGATATAGGCGGTGCGCGAGTCGGTGAACTGGTAGGCCAGGCCGCGGGCCATTTCCAGCACGCCAAGCGAGACGATGAATGACGGAATGCGCCAAGCCACGGTAACCCCGCCGGTAATGCTGCCGGCCAGCGCGGCCACGGCCATGCCCAGCAGGGCCGAGGGCAGCACGCCCCAACCCCAGCCGAGGATCGCCACACTGACCGTCGAGGCCGCCAGCGCCAGCACCGAGCCCACCGACAGGTCAATGCCGCCGATGATCAGCACGAAGGTCATGCCCACCGCCAGCACCATCAGGTCGGGAATCTGGTTGGCCAAGGTACTGAAGGTGTTGTACGACCAGAAGTGGCTGCTGAGGAACGAGAACAGCACGATCATCGCCAGCAAGGCGCCGGCCAGGCCCAGGTAGGTACCCAGGCCAAGATAGGTGCCACTGCGGCGCACCGGTGCGGCGCCTTGGCTGTCGAGCGGGGTGGTTTTCATGCATCCATCCTGGGAGCTGCGTCATGCAGCAGTGCGTCACGTTTCTGATAACCGGCAAAGGCTGCGGCCAGTAGCTGGTCCTGGCTCCAATGGTCACGCTCGAAGGTGTCGATCAGGCGACCGGCCGACAGTACGGCGATGCGGTCGCAGATCAGCATCAGCTCGCGTAGGTCGCTGGACACCACCACCAGGGCCTTGCCCTGGCGCGCCAGCTCGGCCAGCAGGCCATAGATATCGAACTTGGCGCCGACGTCGATGCCACGGGTGGGCTCGTCGAACAGCAACACCTGGCAGTCGCGCTCCAGCCAGCGGCCGATCACCACCTTCTGCTGGTTGCCGCCAGACAGCTCGCCCACCACCTGCTGCGGGCCGGCACTGCGAATGCGCATGGCCTGGATCTGGCGCTTGGCCAATGCCGCTTCGGCTTCGCCATCGAGCACCCCGGCCCGTGATACCGCGCCGAGGTTGCCCAGGGCGATATTGGCGCTGATCGACTGCGTCAGCAGCAGGCCCTCGCCTTTGCGGTCTTCGGTGATCAGCGCGATACCGGCCTGCACGGCAGCCTTGGGCGAGTCGATGGTGACCACCTGCGGAGGCTGGCCGAGGGCGATGCTGCCGCTGTCGGCACGGTCGGCGCCGTAGATCAGGCGCAACAGCTCGGTACGGCCGGCACCGATCAGGCCGGAGATGCCGAAGATCTCCCCTGCCCTGACCTCGAACGAAACTTCACGTACCTTGTCGGCGCGGCTGAGCTTGTCGACCTTGAGCAGCGGCGCGCCGATCTGCCGGCGGCCCAGGTCGATATGCTCGCCCAGCTCGCGGCCGACCATCAGGTTGACCAGTTCGGCGCTGCTGTAGCGCTGGATCGGCTCGTCGCACACCAGCTTGCCGTCGCGCAGCACGACGATGCGCTGGGCCACACGCTGCAGTTCTTCCAGGCGATGGGAGATGTAGACGATGGCCACGCCACGTTGGCGCAGGCGCTCGATCTGGGTGAACAGCAGCTCCACTTCGCGCGCGGTGAGCATGGCGGTGGGCTCGTCGAAGATCAGCACATGGCAGTCGCCAATCAGGTTGCGGGCGATTTCGACCATCTGCTGATGGCCGATGCCCAGCTCGCCGACCGGGGTGTCCGGGTCGATGGCGTCGAGGCCGACCTGGGCCATGGCGGCCTTGGCCAGTTGGCGCAGGCGCTTTTGGCTTATCCAGCCAAAGCGGCCAGGCAGGTTGTCGAGGAACAGGTTCTCCGCCACGGTCAGCGTGGGCAGCAGGTTCAGCTCCTGCATGACCATGCGCACGCCGAGGCGTTCGGCCTCGCTGCGGCTGCCAGGCGCGTAGACCTGGCCGCGGTAGCGCATGTGCCCGGTGGTGGGGGTTTCCAGGCCACTGATGAGCTTGGACAGGGTACTCTTGCCGGCGCCGTTCTCACCGGTCAGCGC
The DNA here is from genome assembly GCF_002113295.1 of Pseudomonas sp. B10(2017). Classification (NCBI taxonomy): domain Bacteria; kingdom Pseudomonadati; phylum Pseudomonadota; class Gammaproteobacteria; order Pseudomonadales; family Pseudomonadaceae; genus Pseudomonas; species Pseudomonas sp. B10(2017). The sequence continues at coordinate 229,718 of NZ_NEJU01000005.1, read as the reverse complement.
CAGCACTTCGCCGGCCCGCAGGTTCAGGCTGACCTCGCCGAGCACGGGCTGGGCGTAGGTCTTGCCCAGGCCGCTGGCAGCGAGCACCACTTCGTTGGCCGATGCAGGCATGGCCGTTTCTCCTGCCAGCTATCAGGGCTTGGTGATGAGTTGGACCGGGGTCTGGATGACGTTGTCGGCATCCACGTCGGGTTTCTCGCCCTTGACCATTTTCAGCGCCGCCTGGATGCCAAACACCGCCTGCTGGCTGGCCGCCTGGTCGAGGGTGGCCAGCACACGGCCATCTGCGAGCATCGGCTTGATGGCGTTGATGTTGTCGTAGCCCACCACTTGCACCTGGCCGGCTTTGCCGGCGGCACGCACGGCCGACACGGCGCCCAGGGCCATGCTGTCGTTGCCGGCCAGCAGGGCTTTCAGGTCGGGGTATTCGTTGAGCATGGAAGCGGCGACGGCGTTGCCTTTGTCGATTTCCCAATTGCCGCTCTGCACCGAGACGATGTTGATCTGCGCGGCGTCCATGGCGTCCTTGAAGCCGGCAGTGCGCTGCTGGGCGTTGGTGGTGGTCGGCACGCCTTCGATGATGCCGACCTGGTCGCCGGCCTTGAGCTTCTGCTTGGCCAGGAAGTCGCCGACCAGGCGCGCGCCCTTGCGGTTGTCGGGGCCCACGAAGGGTACGCTGATGCCTTTGCTCTGGAGCAGCGCCGGGTCCAGGCGGTTGTCGATGTTGATCACCACCACGCCCTGGTCCATGGCCTTCTTCACCGCCGATACCAGCGCCTTGGAGTCGGCCGGGGCGATGACCAGGGCCTTGACGCCCGCGTTGACCATCTGCTCGACGATGCGGATCTGCTCGCCAGTGTCGGTCTCGTTCTTGATGCCGTTGGCGATCAGCTCGAATTCATCGGCGTGGGTTTTCTGGTAGTCCTTGGCGCCGTCTTCCATGGTGCGGAAGAACTCGTTGGCCAGCGACTTCATGACCAGGGCGACCTTGGGCTTGTCCTCGGCGTGGGCGGCAGAAAACGGCAGGGCCAGGGAAAGCGAGGAAATGACAGCGAGGGCCAGCAGACGACCGGGGAACGGCAGTTTCATGAACGATGACTCCGAATCTTGTGTTTTTTGTCGGATCGCAAACGTTTGCGTTGCCTAACTATGGAAACAGGACCGGGGTTTGTCAAATCCGTTTGGCTGTCGGAGGTCAAGTCGAGCTTGGCGCAGTTTATCCGGATTTTTTCCGAAAAGCCGAACGTCTTTTCCTACGTTTGTTCGGAATCTCGAATGACATACCCCCTCATGTGGGAGCGGCCTTGTGTCGCGAAAGGGCCGCAAGGCGGCCCCGGCAATGTGTGCTGTTGCGCCAGAATCCGGGGCCGCTGCGCGCCCCTTTCGCGACACAAGGCCGCTCCCACAAGGCCCGTGCGCGCAACTGGTACGAAACCTGCCTTGCACCCTGCGCGACAAAACAACCATCTCATTAGGAAGAGAGAGAACAATAACGATGAATGCCGCACTGAAAACCTTCGCCCCCAGCGCACTCGCCCTGCTGCTGGCCCTGCCAGCCTTCGTCTCGGCCAAAGAAGCCGAAACCCAGCAGAAGCTGGCCAACGTGGTCATTCTCGCCACCGGCGGCACCATCGCCGGTGCTGGCGCCAGCGCCGCCAACAGCGCCACTTACCAAGCCGCCAAGGTGGGCGTCGACAAGCTGATCGCGGGCGTACCGGAACTGGCCGAGCTGGCCAATGTACGCGGTGAGCAGGTCATGCAGATCGCCTCCGAGAGCATCTCCAACGACGACCTGCTCAAGTTGGGCAAACGCGTTGCCGAACTTGCCGAAAGCAAGGACGTGGATGGCATCGTCATCACCCACGGCACCGACACCCTGGAAGAAACCGCCTACTTCCTCAACCTGGTGGAAAAGACCGACAAGCCGATCGTGGTCGTCGGTTCGATGCGACCGGGCACCGCCATGTCCGCCGACGGCATGCTCAACCTGTACAACGCCGTGGCCGTGGCCAGCGACAAGCAGTCGCGCGGCAAGGGCGTGCTGGTGACCATGAATGACGAGATCCAGTCCGGCCGCGATGTGAGCAAGTCGGTCAACATCAAGACCGAAGCCTTCAAGAGCGCCTGGGGCCCGATGGGCATGGTGGTGGAAGGCAAGTCCTACTGGTTCCGCCTGCCGGCCAAGCGCCACACGGTCAACTCCGAGTTCGACATCAAGCAGATCAGCAGCCTGCCGCAGGTGGACATTGCCTATGGCTATGGCAACGTCACCGACACCGCCTACAAGGCGCTGGCGCAGAATGGAGCCAAGGCACTGATCCATGCCGGGACCGGCAACGGTTCGGTGTCGTCGCGAGTAGTACCGGCACTGCAGGAACTGCGCAAGAATGGCGTGCAGATCATTCGCTCGTCGCACGTCAACCAAGGCGGTTTCGTGCTGCGCAACGCCGAGCAGCCGGATGACAAGAACGACTGGGTCGTGGCCCACGACCTGAACCCGCAAAAGGCGCGGATCCTGGCGATGGTGGCGATGACCAAGACCCAGGACAGCAAGGAACTGCAGCGGATCTTCTGGGAGTACTGATCGCCAGCCGCCCCTGAAATGCAAACAGCCCCGCTGCCTAGGCGGGGCGTTTTCTGTCTAACTGTTGCGAAATTGCTTACAGTGAAATACTGTATGTGCATACAGCAAAAACAAGGAAACACTTGTGTCCAGCACCGTCTCCGCCACCCCAAGCAGCTATGAACAACTGGGTATGCGCATTCAGAAAATCATCAACAGCCCCACTGCCCAGCGCAGCCGTGCGGCATTGATCTTCCGTCTGGAGCAGGAAACCCCGGAAGATTGGGAAACCCTGCTCGAGGAAATTGCCGAAAACGATAACGTCACCCTCGCCCACCGCGACGATGGCGGCGTGCAAATTTTCTGGACCGTACCGAAGGAAGACTGACCGCGCGTTCAACCTCAAGCCAATGCCTGCAGGTAGGCGCTGGCTTCGCGGTAACGCGCCAACCGCGCCAGGTCGGTGGGGCCCGGGCACGGGATACGCGAAAGGTCGCTGTTGTCGGCCAGGTCGGCCAGCTTGACGGTGCGCGCCAGCGGGTCACCGCCCAGGCGCACCACGAAGTCGTGGTAGGCCTCGCCCTCACGGCGGCTGAGCGCCAACAAGGCGGCAAGGATTTTCAGCGCAAAGCCCTCGCGCGCCAGGTCGGCCAGGGTTAGCGGGGTGTCTTCGATCACATCGTGAAGCACCGCGACAATCTGTTGTTCGGTTGTGGAAACCCGCATCATCACGCGTAGCGGGTGGAGGATATAAGCAGCCCCACCCTTGTCGTATTGCCCTTCATGCGCCCTGGCGGCCACGGCAATGGCCCGCTCCAGTGTAGACATGAGGCCCTCCCCGTTCGGCTTCTTCCTGCCAAGCATAGCCAAAACTGTGCGGACAATGTCTAGCGCGCGTGTGACTGCTCGAAATCCGGAGGCTGGCGCGCGCCCTGTAGGAGCAGCCTTGTGCTGCGAAAGGGCCGTACCGACAGCGCATATCTGTTGCCCGTACCGGCCTCTTCGCAGCACAAGGCTGCTCCTACAGGCCCCCTGCCAGATCGATGGATCAGGTGTTCCTCGAGTGCGCCCACAGGCTTTTTAACGCGCAGCGCCGTGCTGGATCACCACTGAATCGGTACCCAGCTTGGCCATCACCTCGGCCTTGCGTGCTTCGGCTTCTTCACGGCTGGGGAACGGCCCCATCAGCACTACCGGCTTGCCGTCGCGGTACTCCACCGATGACGGGATGCCCTTTTCGATCAGGCGTGCAGTCATGTCGCTGAGCGCGCCCATGTTGGCGCCCTGGATCACTTCCACATCCCAGCCTTGCGGGGCCGGCTGGCCTGCCAGGGCTTCGGCGCGGCGCTGCAGCTCGGCGCCGCCGCACATCTCGCGGATGCGCAGGTTGTTGCCGCTGTCGTCGACGATGATTTCATACTGGCCATCGCGCTTGATCGCCACGTAGCTGCGGTAGGCCTCGTACTGCCCGGCATCATCCTTGCCACGGACCTGGCCGCAGATGGTGCCCTGGGTGTCGATCCGCACGTTGCCGAACTTGGCAGTCTTGGGGTTGTGCAGGTGTTCGGCCACCTGTTTGTGCACGCCTTCGACCTCGTTCTCACAGCCCGCCAGGGCGAGCACTGCCATTACCACAGCCAGTTTGCGCACGCGTGTACCTCCAGATTCGAAGGCGCGGATTCTAGCACGCCCATCCCGGGCAAGGACCGCGACCATACGTTACACCGTGCAACCAGGGCCATGCACCTCAGGCAGTCATGGCATGCCATGCCTCGTCATGACGGCAGCAGATCCAAGGTCCGTTCGAGCTCATCGAGGTCGATGCGGAAGCCGCTGCCATCGGGTATTCCGACTACAAAGCCGAAATGCTGCTGATCGCGGTCAGTCAGGTACTTGTAGAAGCAGACAAAGCGATCAGGTGGCTGCAGCGTCAGCACCGAAGCGCCGGGCGCCAGCACATTCATACCGTGGATGAGCTGGCTGCCTTCGACGCCCACCACTACCCTGGCCCCGGCACAGGTTTCCACGATGGTTGCCAGGTCGCACCCCAAAGGCGCAAGAATGCGAAAGCCGCGATGTTTTTGCAGATGTTCGGCAATCTGTAGTTCGTTGCGCAGCAGGCGCAGATCTCCGTCACAACCCCGCAAGATGAAGACTCCCGGGTGGGGCTTGTAATTTACCCGCGACAACAACTTCCGGCCCATGGCGCGGTATCGCTCGGACTGGTTTGTGTTGTGGCTGAAGTCATCGAACAGCACCAACTCTCGAAAAAAGGCCGTGTGTAGCCCAAGTGGGTGCATGCCAAGCCATTCTTCGTATTGCGCACCCTGGGAAAACCGGGGGAACCTGCCCGAGGGCGCGGTGGTAACCGGCACGCCTTCGTTACGGGCCAAAGCATAGGTGACGCAATCCTCGGCCAGCCATGTTCCAAACCAGCGGTTGCCGTAACGTGAACAATAAGCGGCCCCACGCTCGATCTCCTGCTCCACGACGATTCGCGGCAACCCGCTGGGCCGGTCAGACAGCCAGAAGCTTGCATTGTTCTTGTACAGTGCGCCATCGATCAGAATGACGTCCTTGATCAGATAGCCCCTGGTAGGGGCCTGTGCGACGCTGCCCAGCCCCTCCATGGTTCGCCGCGGATGCTCGAAAGGAAAGAAACGTTTCTCTTCCCAGCCGGTCACTCGCTCCAGCTGGTTCGGCAGAAAGAAAGCGGGAGGCGCCGGAGTGACCTCGGCAGGGGCGATATCCCAGGTCTTGGCCGCAAGGCTCTTCAGGTTCTCTGACGGCTTTCGTACCAGCCACTTTCTCGCAAGGTACTTGTATGCGGCCAGGCTCCAGCCTTTACGGTCAGATCCCTTCGTGTGTACATCCGAAATGTCGTTCATCATCAAGCGCTCTCATTGAAAGGCTATCTTTCATGCTCAGTTGCACACTACTTTTTCCAGAATGGGAGGGGACTGAAAGTGAGCATATCGATCGCGCAAGTTCTCCAGCAGCAGTTCGCCAGGCGCTTTCGCACAGTAAATGTATATCTTGAACAAACCACCGAAGACCATTTCGCGATAGCGGTCGACAATTTCCTCGTCACTTGGCCCATCCGGCAAACCCAGATGCAGTGTGAGCCTGCTGTCCTCGACGGCAAATAACGGGAACTCCCAGAGAAACTTGGCGATACCGGTCTTCGGTAGACGGACGAACATGAAGGCCTGGTTGCCCAAGGTATCCACATCACCACCGCGCCGGCGCTTCCATTTCAAAAGCCCATCGTCCGGACGTGCCAGACATTGGCCGATATCGTAATAATCGAAACCCTGCTCGATTGCCCACTCCAGGGCCATGAAGGTAGTGATCGAGTTGACCTCGCGCAGACGTTTCGGGTCGTTGAAGACGGCCTCCGGGTAGCCAAAGCGAAGCGTGCTCCAATAGCGCTTGCCGGCCCGGGTAATTACACAACCGAAATGACAGGCTACAACCTCGTCGCCTTTCATCACGAGGTCGAGCCGGCCAACGGTCTTGGCGATGCGCAACACGTCCTGGGAATCGAACTGTTGGGCATGCAGGCCATGCCGCGCCTGGGCATAAGGCTGCAACATTTCCCGGTCGGCCTTGCCGATCTCCTCGTCCGTCAGCACCTGCTGCATGCGGTACAGCGGCCGACACTTGCGGATGTTGCGGCGCAGTTCACCGTCGTAGCGGGCGATGATCTCCTCCAGCGGACGCCCCAGTGGGATGATGGCACTCAGATAATGGGGCACGTACAGGGCACCTGCACTGGGCATCTCGCTGATCAGCACCCTATGGGGCGCGACGCCACGCTGTTGCGTGCTATCGCCGGGTTTGGTGTCGACCTCGGGTTTACCGCCGATGAGCAGCTTGGCCATCTCCTTGCGGCTCTTTCGACCGACATATAAAACTTCGTAGTCGTTACTTGTCTGCAGCCGAAAACTGGTAATTTCCCAGCGCCACAAACACGCACGCCCCATTATATCCTGGGCCCAAGTCAAGAACTTTCTTATTTCGAAGCGCATCGACGGCGTTATGAGCTTTCGTATGTGCTCTCTCATTTCATGTCCTTGGAGCTTATCCAGTTAACAGGTAATAAGCACTGCCAAATAAACACCCAACAACCTTTGGCACTTAAACGCCCCAGGCTGCCAGATACCAAAAGATTAAAGATCTGCGGAAAAGGTCTGTCAAGACACGCTTACTCATTGATTATTCAATGATTAGCCAATGGAGACTGCATGTTTTATGGCGCCATTTTTTCTACTTGCGGATATGGCGAAAGATAACAACGGCATACCTGACCGTGCGGCGCCTTCACGGCCCAATCAGGTAAACAGGCTGGTTATCATTTCACCGAAAAAGACGCCGATCAGCAGGGCAGGCAGCACTGCAACCTCGCGCTTCAGGTCCAGCAGACCCAGCTTGCGGTTGACAGGAAAAATCAGGAAAAGCGTGAAGAAGGTATGCAGAGCCACACCCCAGACGGCATAGCTCACGCCACCGATGGCCATGAGGACCGGCAGCAGGATAAACAGCGAAACGACCCGGATGATGTTGTCCATTGCCACGTATTTGGTCAGCCCCAGGGCCAACCAGAGCTGGTGTGCCAGCGTGAAGCGCAAGGTGAAAAGAGAGAGCGAGAGAATGGCCATGGTATTGCCAGCGCCGGCATAACGGTCGTCGTACAGCCAACTGATCATCAGCGGGCTGGCAGTCAGCAAAAAACCGCAAGCGAACAGCGAGGTCAGGTCGAACAGCACCCTGGAGCGGTAGTAAAGGCTGCGCACCCGCTCTTTGTCACCACTTCTCGTTGCCTCACTGAAGGCCGGCAAGGCGACCGCCCCCGCCAAGCGCAACAGGACAGACTGAATGGCCCCGAGGATGGCGACAGCGATGGAATAGACCCCCAGCTCCGCGACCGACATGCTTCCGCCGAACCAGATCCGGTCACCCTGCATCGCCAGAACCCCTACGGAGGACGACAACAGGATCCAGCGTCCGTAATCGAACACCTCGCGCAGCGCCGCCGGGTCCCATCGCAGGCGGTTGCGCGGCCCTTGGAAGAGCAGGTGACTGAGCAGGGTGAAAACCAGTGTGCCCAGCAGGCCTGCCGCCACCAATGACCAGATGGAGCGGGTGAGATAGCCTGCCACGAGCATCACTATCAAACCGACAAACTGCGCAATCAGCTCGGCGATCACCACCTTCTTCTGCTGGAAGACCCGGATGGCCACATCGACCTTGGGCGACTGGAAGCCATAGATGATCGCGGTGAACCCAGACAAAGCCAGCACCATCGGTAGCTCTGGAGCGGCGTAGGTGGAATGGGCCGGCCACAGTTCGATGTACTGCGTGAACCTTGCCCCCAGGGCCAATAGCAAGGTCAGAAGGAACAGCACAAACCCACGGATGATTTGCACAGTCCACACGGTATCGAGAAACAGCGGCTCGTCGCCGCGCGAGCTCTGAATGACGTTCGGCCGCAGCCCAACATCGGAAAGCAGTTGCAGCAACACTGAAACAGTGGTCGCAATGGCCATCACGCCGAACATTTCCGGCACTAGCAAGCGGGTGATCACCAGGTTGCCGCCCAGTCGCATGACCTGGGAAGCAACGACAGCAAGAAGGTTCAATCCACTGGCCCACATGGCCCGTTTGCGCAGGCTCAACGGACGCGACGCATCAATCGAAGGCATAGCCGCATCTCTGAACCCATCGCTAGAGACTCACTATAGTCGCAATTTGCTATGCGGCTATCCGAACAGGCTGCAGCGCGTGAAATCACCCTCCGCTGGACACAACAAAAACAAAAGGGCGACCCCTTGAGGTCGCCCTTTTGATGCCCGGAAACCGGGACTTTTGTTTGGTAGGCACAATTGGACTCGAACCAACGACCCCCACCATGTCAAGGTGGTGCTCTAACCAACTGAGCTATGTGCCTGTCGTGTGGTGCGCATATTAGTGATCGATTGCGTACCTGTAAAGCGTTTTTTTGAGAAAAATCAAAAACTTTCGAGTTTTGTACACATGGAGCCGCGCAGCATGAGCACGGCACCGGTCGGATGGGCTGCGCACCGCCGCCTGGCTGCATAAAATCACAATGAAAAAAGGGGTGACCCTTTCGGATCACCCCTTCTTCGATTTGGTAGGCACAATTGGACTCGAACCAACGACCCCCACCATGTCAAGGTGGATGCTACATGCGAAGTAAATCATTGATTTACATAGAAATATCTGGATTGCTGATGCGCTAAAAAATAGCCAATAAAGCCTATAACAATCAACAAGTTAGCGTAGGGTTTTGCAAATCGACCCGGCGTAAAAAATATGCTCCATGTCGTCCGCGCCACAAAACCGAGACTCGCCATTTAGTGGCGCAGGTTCCATGGAGCCATCGTGAAGGTGCTGGACGCCGACCTTTGGCCAATCGATACGCCGAAACCGCTGCAGGCGCTCCGCCAACAGCCCTTGCAGCTTCAGGCCTTCGTTCGCAGTAAGACGGCCGCCGCCTCAACACTCTCGTCGGACATCCCGTGCGAACAATTGCCGCCAACTGGCTCTCGCGCCACACTGGGCGTGATTCCTACAGCAGTGGACATGCCCGTGAGGTGCCGGTTATGGATCCTGAAATCATCCATATCCCTGAACTGGCCAAGCTATTCGGTCGTTCCGAATGCGCCATAAGGAGTGCCATCCAGGTCCAGGCAGCATGGCTACCTCCATCTTTCAAACAGGGGAATCGGATCTGCTGGAGGCTTGAGGCCGTCCGGGAGTTTCTCAAGGAGTGGGAACAAACTGGCGGAAAGCAATCGAAGCCTGGGCGCAAGCGGAAAACACCGCCCACGCTTACTAGGGTGAGGTAGCAGCCCCGGGTTAGGAGGTCAGTATGATTTCAGCTGCGAGTGATCGCTTCATTCGAATTAAGGATGTGATATCCGTGACGGGGCTCGCAAGGAACACCATTTACCGACGAATGCGTGAGGGCACGTTTCCACGGCAGATCCGACTGGGTCCCAATTCGGTTGCCTGGCTCCAGTCGGCTATCTCGGAATGGATGTCATCCGTCGTGGAGAGCGGTTCGTCGGCAGACAAGAGCAGCCTGTAAAACCAGAGATATGATGGTGCTGGTCGCTGCGAGAATCATCACGACCGTGGCCCTGCTTCGCTGCACGAATGTAAAAGGCCTCGCAGCGACACTCATTACATCCCTTTTAGGGCTTCTGCCCGGCGGGCATCAATGTACTCGGCAAGGGCAGTCACGTGCACGCCACGAGCTGACTACTGACTGCGCTCCATGGCAATAAGCGGCAAGCGAATTTCGCCGCGAGCAATCTTGATCTTCATTTTTGTCGGGATGACGTGCGGAAAATAGTCAGCGCACACACGCCCCAGTGGTATGACGGCAAGGCCATCGTACTGAGCCATATGGATGGATGCAGTTTTCATACCTTCTTCCTTTTTTTGGGTGCGACAAGCTCCAGAGTCTCTTTAAAAGTGAGCCCTTGATAAGTTGACAATTTATCCGCCTGGCGTGCAGACGATTCCGCTACGAACCTTGGCTTGTTCCCAATCGAATGCTTGTCCACGTAGGCATCAACCCAATCGTCGAGCTCGTAGCGATCAAAGCCGACGCCTTGAACTCCGATACGGAACTCTCTGACGTAAGGTCGTACCGTCTTGTTGAATTCGTCCTTACACATGCCTAGGTAACTAGGAGCTGCTCGGTATCTCAGGATACGCGGGAGGATCTGATTTTCCTTGGTCATCGCCATTCCTGCCTGTGTAGGGGCTCAAGCCCCAATTTGATCGGAGTCGAGCGATTCTAGGAAGAGCAACTAGTCAGATCGTCCACCTGATGTGTGCTCATGCTCGTAATGCGCCCACAATCTCGCCGACTCGGCGAACTCCAGCATGTCAGCCAACTGGTCTGCGTCAACGTCACACCGCTGGTGGGCAGATACCGCCAATTCCGCAAGCACCGTGGCCCGGCCATCAGGATCTGCTATCAGAGCGTGCTGATCATTGAGTTCGGCCAGCCAGGCCGTCGGCAGGCTCAACATTTGACCGTCCACAGTTGATCGATCCGCGTTGTATAGGATTGGCTCATCATCTCTCTCCTCATCCCCCAGTCCGGCGTCGCCGGCACGCTGGCAGCCCGCATTGTCCCCCTCCCCCAGCGCTCATTGATGTCATCCATCACCTGCATCAGCCGGTCACATGCCACCGATTGCTTGAGCGCGAACAAATCCTCTGAAAACTCACCTGGTTGCCGCAGGTCCATCAGCAACACCTCGGCCTTGCTGTAGCGAAATCCGGGCCTGAAAATCCGCCCGACCGCATCGGTGGCCAGTCGAGTCATCAGCAGCGTGTCGCAGGTTGGGTATGGAAGCTCCACCAACGCACCCTGGGCGTGATGCGCCTCCTCCGGATTGAACATCCCGGTACGAATGCTGATTCGCATACGCTTGCAAAGTGACCCTTGAGCCCGCAGCTTCTCGACAGCCCGACCAACGTAAGTGGCCACGGCCTGCTTGATCGGCGCCAGCTCAGTCAGCCGCTTTCCGAACATCCGACTGCAGCAGATCTCTTGCTTCGGTGGTTCGGCCTCTTCCAGCTCAAGACACGGCGTGCCAGCGAGCTCTCGGGCCGTCTTTTCAACCACAACGCTGAACTTCTGGCGGAGTGTCCAGGCGTCAGCTTTGGCCAGGTCCATGGCTGTACGGATGCCCATCGCCTCAAGGTGAGCGGTCATACGCCGGCCGATGCCCCATACCTCCTTCACCTCGGTATTGCGCAACACCCAATCGCGCTTGAACGGATCGGTGATGTCGACCACGCCACCTGTCTGCGCCTGCAAGCGCTTAGCAGTATGGTTGGCCAGCTTCGCGAGCGTCTTCGTGCCAGCAATGCCGACCCCCACCGGAATCCCCGTGCACTGGAAGATCCTCGAGCGCAGCTTTCGCCCGAACTGGGTCAGGTTTTCCTGAATGCCGGAGAGGTCAGCGAAACACTCGTCGATGCTGTAGACCTCAGTTGCCGGCACCATGGACTCAATCAGCGTCATAACCCGCTCGCTCATGTCGCCGTAGAGCGCATAGTTACTGCTGAAGGCCATGATGCCGTGTCGGCGTAGCTTGTCCTTTGCCTGGAAGAAAGGCTCGCCCATTTTCACGAAAGGCTTGGCGTCGTACGACCTGGCGATCACGCACCCGTCGTTGTTGCTCAACACGACGATCGGGGTCTTGGCCAGGTCGGGCCGAAACACACGCTCGCAGCTCGCGTAGAACGAATTGCAGTCGATCAGTGCAAACACCTGGTCACTGCGCATGGTCACGAACGCTGTAACGCACAACGCCCCATATCACGAGCTCGTCCCCTTCCATGATGTACCGCGGCGGATATGCCGGGTTCTCGGACTTCAGGACGACCACGCCATCGCGCCGGTGCAGGCGCTTGCAAACTGGCTCGCTGTTCACCGCGGCAATGACCACATCGCCGTGTTCGGCCTCTCGACCACGATCGACGATGACGATGTCACCGGAGTAGATCCCCGCCCCTTGCATGCTGTCGCCTTCAACTTTCACTAGATACACATGGGGCGCGCGGAGGTCGAATAACTCATCAAGGGAAATATGGCCTTCCAGGTGGTCCGCAGCAGGCGACGGGAACCCGGCCGGCACGCGAAACGAATACAGCGGAAGCGGTTCGGTACCGCCGGTTGGCGTACCCAGGAAAGTAATGGTCATGGTGGAAGGCCCGAAAAAACTGTATGCATATACAGTAAATCCGGCATCGGCTGCTCGGTCAATCCTGGGCGATGAAAATTCTGACGGGCGAGAGGGGGAAATATGTGCGGACGATACTCGATCTACGAGTCGATGGATCACTACCTGCGCCAGCTATCGTTGGACCTGGTAGTAATCAACGGCTACGACCATGAACCGATCAGTCGCTTCAATGTAGCGCCTTCGACCCGGGTCGAGGTAATCCGCAGAGTAGACGAGGGGCTGAGTGTGGATAGGGTCAAGTGGGGATGGTCGCCTTTCTGGGCGAAGGGGAAACGCCCGGACCCGATCAATGCTCGGGCCGAGACGGTGGTGATGGGAAAATTCTTCAAGGCTCTGTGGCCGAACGGGAGAGCTTTGGCGCCGGCAAATGGCTGGTTTGAATGGGTTCCAGATCCTGCAGACCCGAAGCGAAAGCAGCCCTACTACATCAGGAGCGCCGATGGCGGACCGCTATTTTTTGCCGCGCTCGCGGAAGTACACCAGGGCCCGGAGCCAAATGAGCGGGATGGATTTGTCGTCATCACAGCCGCTGCTGATCAAGGCCTGGTCGACATCCACGACAGAAAGCCCCTTGTGCTCTCGCCTCAAACCGCGAGGGAATGGCTGGATCCAGCCACATCAGGCGAACGCTTAGAAGCAATTGTCGAGGTTGGATGCCGGCCGGCAAAGGACTTCCGATGGTTTCCAGTTGGCAAGGCGGTGGGGAATGTTAGGAACCAGGGCCATGAGCTGATTGAACCGGTCAGTGAACAGAACCGCCAGGGCGACCTAGAGCTCTGAGCTGGTAGTCGGTTACCGCCTGGAACTGCGATTCGGCAATCAGCCGGAGACGCTCAACCTCTTCCAGCGGCTCACCCGAAGCCTGGGCTTCGTGATAACGCTTCATGGCGTCCACGGCGTCGGTGTACATAGGATGGTCAGGGTAAAGGATCGGCGGCTTACACTTCATCGGGGTTCCATCCTGAGGAGGCCATCACTGAATGGTAGCCGGTGCCCGCCCTGCTTGGATTAACTGGTAATCGATAACCGCTTGGTATAGCGAATCCGCCAATAGGCGTAAGCGCTCGACCTCTTCAGGCGGCGCACCACGGTCCTGGGCCTGGTGGTACTCCCGCATGGCGTCAATGGCCTGCTGGATCAGCGGTTCGCCGGCCTCGACTATCCCGATAAAATTGGTCTTGTCCACTTAAATACCTCTCCATTAATGGTCAGCGGACCTTTTCGACTTTTCCTCACGCGTCTACGGGCTTCTGCCTTCCTGCCTGATCAATACCGATCATGACCCAAGCCAAGATCCAACCAAAAATAGGTTGCGCAACAGGTATTAAATACCTATGCTAAGAAAAACAGCGGGTGATGAACCTATGCTAGGGCAAGCCAACAACGTAGCACTGATCGGTAACCACCACAGAAATCTGACGGCTCGGATCAACAATCTTAGCGTTAGCTTGAACAAGGTTGCCTATTCGAAAGACGTGAATGACCTTGCTAGTGCACGAATTCTGTCAATGCCAGAAATCTGGGATTGTCTCCAGGAAGGAAAGGTCAGCCCGAGTGGTGTGACGGTTTGTGGCGACGAAATTCGCGGAGTTATGTCGCACCATTCGCATGAAGGGCTTGTCCGAATTGAATTCTCCCTCGCCCACGATGATAAGTGGATTGAGGTCTTGTCTGCACAAATTGAGGTGAAATGAAATGGGCCTGTTCCATTATGTTGCTTGCGGTCTCCCTAACGTATGGCTTGAAAATGGCTATACCGAGGGCGTCTCCAGTGACGGTGCAGCGATCTTTCAGGTCGAGGACGTGAAGGGTCTGCATCAGGCTATCGCTCTCTCCTTGGTGGAGAAAGACACCCTTCTCACTGGCGATGAATTCAGATTCCTGCGAAACGAGATCAAGCTAACTCGTAAAAATCTCGCCGGAATCATCAGTTTCTCAGAAGAGACCATCAAAAAATGGGAATCTGGTGAGAACCCGATTCAAAAAATCGCCGACGTTACTCTTCGAAATCTGTATCTAGAGAGTCAGAACCAAGTGGGTAAGGTTGGACAATTGCTTAATAAAATCAATGCCCTGGAGAAGAAAAATACTGAGTTGTATTTTAAGGAAGGCTCCACTGGGTGGAAGCCCGAAGAAAAATGCGCATGATGTAGAAAAAATCTGGCTAGCCACGGACTAGGTGGCTAGCCAGACGGTGACAGGTTTACCTGTCTGGAAAGTACTCCACTCGCTTTCCACAGACGCGGTTAAGCTAGCAAGCGCCTCCCTCAGCAAGAGCGAATGCTAGCCTCGATCGTCGCAGCTGTCCACTGGTAAGTAGTGGCAATCCGAGAGTAGGAGATAGGCTATGTCCTATACCGACGAACGGGGCACCTTCATCCTTCGCTGGAGTCGTCGCCTGAAAAACGGCCACATTCAGCGTGCGGTAGGGAAGCCCTTTAAGATTTACATTTCGAAGTAGATCACGACTACGACCGCTAACCTCAGGCGGTTCCAGGAAGCGGCACCCCTTGAGAGCCTTGCTGCTCCTGAGCACCGCCTGAGTCCATATGAAGGTGTCAACTGGCGGAAAAATCCAACGCCTTGACGCATTACGCTCGAAGGGAAGGTATGAACATGGCAGATTTCTGCATTACGAAGGTCAAGTACAGCGCTGATAAATCTCACATCCAAGAGTTGATCGTGCGCGAAGAAATTCCATCAAAGAGCAAGATCGGTGAGGAGCGTAGGGTAGATCGTGCATTTGTCGCGGATCTGATTCGCCTGGGCAAAGCTCGATTCCAAACCCGTATTTGGAACGGAAAGTACTGGACTACTGGTGCAGACGTGCACCTCATTGAAAATGAATTTTTGACCACTGATCGCAATAGTAGGAAGCGGGACAATCTCGAAAATCTGCCAACCTTCGCGTAGTTAGAGCGTATGCCGCTGGACAAGGAGTCAGCGGCATACCACCACGGCGGCCGCCACCAGTCCTCATGACTAATCCGCTGTCGGCCTTCTGCCAGCAGCGCCCGCACCTTCACATCAGTGCTCCATTCGTATGCTTTAGCGGGCATTGATGCGGTCAACCACCGCCTCACAGGCCAGGCCGGCTATTCGGCTTCGCTCAAGCGCTGTCGCGAGGTCTCCCGCCATTCGGTCAGCTTCTTCAAGCAGCCCCCCGAGCACCACGACGGCAGAGGTTCCTGCCTTGCGCTGCTGGGCAGCGATGGTGTCGCAGGTGGCTCGATGGCCGTCCCGCAGTCTGGCGATCTCGCCGCGCAGCCCGTCAGCAGCAGACTCAGCATCAGCGGCGCGGCCTTGGGCCAGTTCCAGTTTCTTGCGTGCACTTTCACCCTCCTCGTCCGCCGCGGCTTGACGACGCTGTTCTTCGGTTCTGGCTTGCGCGGCTGCGCGCCGATCGCGCTCGGTCACCTCCAGGCGGTAGTCGGCCAAGACCTTCTCGGACCGCGCAGTTTCCGCGCGCGCATCAGCCGCAGCCCCGTCAGCAACCACTACTCGGTACTGCTGGCTGCCGGCGACCAGTACCAAGGCGAGCAGCCACCAGCACCAGGCAGGTACCGCACCGAGCCGAATCACGTCAGCGCCCTCCGTACACCCTCGTCAATCACCTGATCCGGGTACGGGTTGCCGCCGTTCTCGTGCACGATAATGCCGAGCACCATGCCGCGCAGCGTGGCCGGATCCTTGATGTTGATCGGGTCGGTGGGTCGCACACCGATGCGCTTGGCCACTGCTGCAGCGTAAGCCTGGGTGTCGTTCTCGCTGCTCGGCGCCCAGCGGCTGATGGTTTCCAGCACGGTATCTATTCCCTTCTCGCCCACCCCAGGCAGGCCGTCTTTGCCGCGGTAGTTGATAACCAGCTTGCCGAGGGCGCGGATGCCGTTCTCGGCCTGGTCGAACCTGGCGAAGCGCGGCTTGGCCACGCCCTCCTCTATGCCCAGCTGGCCCTGCCAGGCGTTCCGTGGGTTGAAATCGATGTTGCCGGGGTTGTTGTTGCGTACACCGCGGGGAGTAGTCATTCAGTGACCTCCTGTACTGGTTGACCTGCAGCTTCCTCCACGGACACGGTCACCTGCGCCCAGTAGCGCTTGAGCACCTGGGCAGTACGGACGATCGCAGCTGGCTGCTCCTCCAGCAGTTTGCGGGCCGCGGCATCCGCTTCCTGTTCCGTGGCGTATTCGTTCTGGTGAATGGGGTCGAAGTTGTTACTGCTGTTGATGACGATGAACGGCATGGGTTTTCTCCGGCCAAAAAAATACCGCCGGGCGGCGGTTCAGTTGGGTGTTGCTGCGGGTCAGGCGGGTGGTGCAGGCCAGTCGATGGTGGTAGGGTAGCCGGGCTGCTCGGGCAGCCGGCTGAGCGTCAGGCGGTAGCGCTTCCAGGCTTTCAGGGCATCGACTTCGGCCGGGGTCGCGTCGTCCAACTCAACAGCATCTTGCAGCGGCGCAATGACCGCATCGGCAGCCGCCCGACGCTGGGCAATCTCGGCGGCAGCGGTCGCCCGCAGCTGCTCATTAGCCGCCTGGGCCTTATGCTCGGCAGTCGCCAGCTGGCCCCAATCGATCGCGGCAAACCCCTGTGCCGGCGCCGGCTGCTCAGCGACAGGAATCGGCAGCGCGATCATCCCGTCAGCCGGCGCCACAATGTCACGCGGAAAGCACGCCTCCTGGCTGGCATCGATCGGAATGGGCAGCAGCAGCACTAGCACTAACTGGCCCTCCACGCGCTCGACAGGCGCAACCACCCAAGGGCAACCGGTGGCTTTGGCCGGCAATGTGGCGCCATCCGGCAGCGCGGAAAAGTCCAGGGTCAGACCGTTGATGGTCAGGCTGTCGCCATGCTTGTAGACGGTCAGCGACTGCCCCATGAAGAACACGGGCGACAATTTAATTTTCATCAGTACCACCTTCCGGTTGCGGTCCAGCCGATATAACAAGTTTGCCCAGGCGTCCAGGCGCCCTCGATCAGCATCCCTGCATTGCTGGTGGCGCAGCCACTGAGCCGGTTGATCTGGAGGTTGTTGTTGGAATTTGGATACGCCAAGGTGACCTGCGTCGAGATTTTCGGATTCGCGGTACTGACAAACCCGGTGAATGCTGCTGGGAACGTGATGGTGACGCCGGTAGGCGTGAGCGACGCTCCATTGTGGGCCATGCTGTACATGCCCCAGCAAATCTGCGTTCCGTCTGCGAAGCGGATGAACTCACCGTTGGAATTGCTGCCCCGCTGCATCACAGCACCCGTCGGCACTCCTGAGGCTTGCCCCACCGAACCGACGATGTTGGCTCTGTTGAACGCAGTTGCGATGAAGGTGTAGAGCTCATCGAAGTTTGCGATCGCCTTCAACCACGCGCTTCGGCGGTCGTCTCCACCGGCACCGTTTGGCGCCGTGCCGAGGTTGATTACTTGTTTTGCCATGTCGCTTCCTTAAATAGGCTTCATTGGGCGAGAGGCGAATAGCGTTCGACCATTCACGCTCAGCGGGTTAACGCCATCGAAGTTCTCGCAATACATTTGGAGCACATCACGCCTACCAGGAAGGAACCCGCCGTAATTAGCCCGAATAGGTTGAGTGGTTTGAACAACATTGGTGCAGGAGAACAGCGCATTGGCCAGGACATAGTCGCTGTAACTTCCCGTCCAACCCATCTGGGCCGACGAGGCGTAGTAGCTTGTCCCGGTAATGGGTGCGCCAGCGTTGACGAACGAATTGTTCGCAGGCTGACCGTTCAGCAATGCAAGATTGGCTGTCGTTACGAACGTGCGATTACCAGAGGCATCACGAACAGAGGCGCCGTATATATCGACTGCGGTGTTTGGCGTCATGTAGCTCGCACAGAACCACTTGATCATCATCGGATAAAGCGCAGTGTCGCCATGCGCCCCCTGGTGGTTGTATGCCTTGATGCGGAAGCCAGTCCAATTGCCCGGCGTCCCCGTCACAAAGAAGTTGCCAACCATCATGTAATTTTCGGCATTCAGGAAGATCAGCGGCCGCTCATAGGTGGTAATCGGCTGCGGAAAGGTCACGTTCCCATATTGGATCTGGTTCGCACTTCCCGGCCCCTGAAAGCCGATGTTCAAGCCTCCGCTGTAGCGAACCGTTAACACCTGGTTGACTGAGTCAATCTGGGTGCGGATGTTGTTATTGGAAGCCCGGATACCATAACTGCCCGGGGCGGCGAACGGCTCACCGCCCTGCGACAAGATCATTACCTGCCAAGTCAGAGTACCGGGCTGCCGTAGCTGCAGCTGACCCGGACTAGCCCATGCCGGCGGGGTGTAAGTGAGATCTGACCCGTTATACAGCGCATCAACTACCACGAAAGACGCGGCCTGGATTTCGGGTATCGAGATGTACTGGTCGAACCCTCCATTGCCGGCGACCTGCATCATTTTCAGCGACCGCACCGAAGTGACAGTCGTATCCAAGGTAATGGCTCCGACCGCATCCCGCGTCCGAAGCCCGTACAGATCAGCCATCAGGTAAGCCTCCCCACTGCCGTACGCTCGGTGCCATTGGCGTCATACACATAAAGGCCTCCGTTGTTGAGCAATGTCGAGCCGTTGGCATCCTGGCCTCGCAGCGTGAATGTGCCCGCTGCGAAGTTGATCTCCAGCAGCGGTAGGCCCTGGGCGTTCAGCGCAGCAGATCGAATGGTCATACCGGCCACAATTTGCTGGATGAACGCGGTATTGATCACCGCCTGGTTGATGAACACCTGTCCGCCTTCGACCACGAACGGCAGGATCGTCTGGCCATTCAGGTTGTCGATGATCGCCAGGCGCTGGGCCATCAGCAGGATCTCGCCCTCCTCCCCATTGCTGCCGATTGCGATGCCCGAGACGACCTTACGGCCGCCCTGGTTTGTCTCGACCTTCAGCGTGGTTTGAGCCGACACCCTGCCATTGATGTCAGCCATGACCTCGCTGACCTGTTGGACCGACGCATTGGTCTGTCCCATCTGCGCTTGGACCGTTTCGACCTGCCGTCCCATGGCGATGCCGTCCTCGATCCGGGCCGATTGCTCGGTCCAGACGCCCACCAGGCTGCCCGTAGAGCCGGCCATGCCGGAGCTGTCGCCCTCCATTTCTGGGTTCACCTGGACATACAGCCCATCCAGGCGCGAAGCCTGCGCGGTGATCGCCGTTCCTTGCTGGGTAACCGTAGCTTCAACGTTCGATACAGCCTGAGCCGTTGCAACCTCAGCCGAGGAAACGCGCCTTGCCACGATGTTGCACCACAGCGATCGACCAGTGCCGTCCGCCGGCTCCGTACGGGTTAAAAACCGTGCCGATACGGCGCCTGCCGGCGCAGTGATGCGCCCCGAGTAGGACTTGAATCCTGTCGCCGCAGCTGCCACCGAGAAGGCGTTGACGTAACCAAGGCTGGTACCGGCCTTGTCGTAGAACTGCATTTGAAACCGGGCTGTTTGGCCGGCCGTCATGTAGTTCGCCCAGAGATCGGCCGACAGATCGAACTGTTCGCCGGCAGCAGTCACTATGTTTGCCGCTATCCCACAGAAGCTGTTCGTGTAGAACGATACGCCCTTGCCGGCCGAGGGGTGCGCCGAGATGTTGGTTATCCGGGCGTCACCGCTCCAAGGGTCAACCAGGCCATCCTCGAAACTGCCACGCAGGATCAGGTTGTCAGGTTGCTGGCCGATGGACGCCTTGATCTGAGTGATCGAGGTGCCTTGGGCGGTCAGCGTGTTGCCTTGGTTGGTGACGGTGGTTTGCAACGCCTGCAGGACAGAGGCGTCAGCTTTGGAAGCAACTTGAGCGAGCGCGCTAGCGGCAGCAGCCGCGGCATCGGTGGCCACCTTGTCGGTAACCGCAACCCAGGCGGATCCGGTCCAGCGCTTCGGCGTGTTCGCCGCCCCCGTGGTATCGATCCACAGGTTCTGCGCCAGGCGCTTGTCCGTTGCCGGCTCGGTGCTACAGTAGATCACCTCCCCTTTGCCGCCGGCCTTGTCGGATGCCGCCTGGGCAGCCTGCTGCGCAGCCGTCACATTACCGTTTGTGGTCTGCAAGCTGCTGCTCAGGCCCAGGATGGCCGAGGCATTCGCCTCATCACCACTGATCCGGGCGGTACGCTCATCCACGACCGAGGCCACGGACGCCGAGGGTGCGATCTGGCCCAGGGCGATCCAGTCGATCTCGAACACATCACCCGCCACCGAGCTGAGCCACAGGTAAAACCTGGTGATCGTGCTGTCCGACCAGTCGGAGCCGCCGGCAGTCAGCTGCGACATATTCCACTCCAGCACCATGCTCTGGCCGACCGCCAGGCCCGGGTCCGGTATTACTTTGCGGTACGACGTGCTCGAGGCGTGGTTTGCTGTCGCGTAAGTGATCTGCCCGTTCCAGCCGGTACCAGCTCGACGAGTGATCCTGCAGCGAACGCGGTCATGATCGCGCCCGTTGATCGACACAACCGGGCTGTTGAGGTAGGCGCTGATGTCAGTGTTGGTGACGATCAAACGCCCGTTCTCCACAGCCAGGCTGCAGCGGGTGCCTGACCAGCCTTCTACGGTCGAAGCGAAGCTGTAGTTCAGGGCAGTATCGAACCCGCCAGACTCGGCCCGGATCGTTGCAACCTGAGCAGCCAGGGCCGCGTCCGCGTTGGTTCGCGCCGTGGTCTCATTGCTGATTGCCGACGAGTTGGCCGCGCTGCTGGCCACCACAGTGTCGATCCGCTGCCCCAGAGCCGTGTCCGCATTGGTGCGGGCGGTAATCTCCGACTGGATGGCAGCAGCGTTCCCCCCCGCCGAGGCAGTGACAGTATCAATGCGCTGACCCAGGGCGGCATCGGCCGATTGGCGAGTCTGCGCCTCGCTGGTGATGGCAGTGCCGCGCGCCTGGGCCTCGGCCAGCAGGCCTTGAGCACGCGCCGCCGCCTCTGCGTCGATCGCCTGGGTGCGTGCCGTTGCTTCCGCTGCCAATCGCTGTGCCACAGAGCCGTCCAGCGTTGGCGGGCCCGAGATCAGTTCGATCTCTTGCCTCAGCGCGGGCGCCAACTGACCACCCTCGATCTTGTCCTTCAGCGCATCGAGAATGTTCTCGACATCAGTCGATGTAGAGGCCACCACTTTCAGGAAGGCGCTCACCCCGTAGGCATTCTTCGAGCGAACGAAATAGGCATAGTTGGTGGCAAACGCCAGACCGGTGTGGGTCAGGGACAGGCCTTGGCCCAGGTATTCACCCTCGGTTGCCTGTGGGTTGGTCGAGAAGAAGTACTCGTAGGTGCCGCCATTCAGGCCATGCAGCGCGTTGCCCGGGATCAGCGTGATGGTGTCGATGGTCGCCTGCACTACGCACGATTCCGGGATCGGCGGACCGTCGATGCTCACGGTGATACTGGCCTCGCCAGAGCGGGTCAGCGGACCGAGAGCGGCCACACTCATGGTGTAACTACCAGACGGCAGGCCCGACAGTGGCAGCTTGAGCGCCGTAGCCGGTACCTGCTGGGCCTGCACTGCGGCCGCGCCTTGGCGAATCGTGATGGCGTAGCCCGTGACCACGCCGTAGGGCGCCGCCCAGGACAGCGTACCCTGTACCGACTCGGCATTGTCCTCGGTCGACCAGGCGAGTCCGGTGGGACTACCCAGACCGCCAGCCGGCAGTTTGATGAAGCCGATCGGATTGTACGGCTGGCCCACAGCGTCGTCGAAAATTGCCGGTTCGTTCTGGGCAACCGAGACGTTGCAGCCACTGTCGGCGCTCATCGACCAGTCGGTGACGATGAACTCGCCCACGATATTCAGGGACGGAAGGTTGACCTTCACCGAGCGGCCAGGGCGGCAGTTGTAGCCCATGAAGTTCATGGGGATCGACAAGGTTCCGCCTGCACGCCGGCGGCGCAGTTCGATGTTGGCCAGGCGCTGGGCCTGGTATGGGTTGCTGACGTAGGAGAACGACAGTGTTTCTGCTGCCTCACCGCCGTCGGCCACCACCCACTCGCTCACCGATACCTCGGGATAGTCCGTCTCGGCCCAGGCCTGCGCCGGGTCCACGAAAGTACCGCGCACGGTATTGATCGCCGAGTCGTTGGTCGGCTCGGTGCTGCCGGTGACGGTGCCGATCACCATGTCCTCAGTGATCTCGAAGTCGTACGGGCCGTAGTAGGCCCCGACCTGCAGCATCCAGCGACCGCCGACACGGATCAGCTTGCCACCGCATGCCGCCTCCAGCTTCTGCATCACCTGGGTGCGCGACTCGTCGGCGCCGATGACACAGCCGGAGCGGTATCGCGCCGAGGTGCTGCCGTCTGCGTTGGCCAGCATCTCATCGCACACGCTGGCACTGTTGGCGAAACTCGCGAACACGATCTCATCATCCGGCACGCCGCACCGGTTGCGCAGGAACCAGAGGATGTGAAGTGCGGTGTTTTCGCTGTAACCGGCGGTCCCGGTCCGAGGATCGTAGATATCCCGGCGCCCGCGAAGTACGAAGCGCACATCCGGAATGCCGGAGGGATACTTCTCGGCGCTGTACTTGAACGACAGCCGGACGAAAGACAGGCCTCGGCCAATCTGGGTGTCGCGCCAGTCCGGGCTGTTGGCTTTGAGGAAGGCATTCACCTGAGTCGGGTTGGTGACCAGTTCATAGGAGGCGTGCTCGCCGTAAGCCTGAACGACCTCCTCCCCCAGGAAGATGTCTTCCAAGCCATCGATCTCCCCCTCCGACAGCACGTAGACCATGTGCAACCATTCGCCGTCAGTCTGGTCACCGGGCTGCTCCTGCCCCCAAGCTAGAACGCCACCAGTGCTCACCCGGCCCAGCACGTACCGAGCAGCCGCCTTGGACGAACGCAGGGTCTGGCTGGAAGGCTCACTGGTGCGCAGTGAGCCGGTATCGAGCTTGTCCTGCTGCGATGCAACGTAGAACGCCATCGCTGCGCCCGCCAGCGCGCCCCAAGGCCCGCCCTGGATGAAGCCGATGGCCGCGCCGATAGCGACCTGGGCAACCTTCTTGACTGCTGAACTCATTCAACTCTCCACACCGTCAACGGTTCACACTCGATACGCCCGACCCCATCGGGGGACACCGACCAGAACTCATCCGCCCAGAACACCGCCACGCCTCGCCCGTTGGGACCGTCGTACAGGGCGATGTCGCCCCGCTGCAGCAGGCCTGGCTGGATGCGGACAAAGCAGGCATCCCAGGCGGCCTCCAGCGAGCCGTGCAGTTTCTTCAGCAGGCGCTTGGCTCCGGCCTCAGATGAATAGCGGCCCCGGTAGGCTTCGGCAGGATCGACACCGCACACCGCCTGGGCGCAGTCGGCTGCAAACAGGCAGCAGTCAAATTCGCCCCATGAAAAAGGCCGCTCGGTGGCGGCCTTGATCGTGTTGGCAAGCTGTGTCGTCCAATCGCGCTTTCGCATGGCTATGTCTCGTAGGTGAACTTCGGTGCGTCCTTGGAGGCACCCCAGTAGATGGGCCAGTCGGCGATTTGGGCGATGGCGAAGAAGAAGCGGTCGTCCTGCCGGCGAGCCCGGTGATTCTCGTCGGTCCAGCGCTCGGTACCGGTCCGGTTCCACTCGGCCATGCGATCGATGAGCGGGACCGTGATGCTGTTGCCCTCCTCGCCGTTGCCCGCGTAGGAGAACTTGGCGGCGTCCATGCGCCCACTGAACAGGATATCGGCGGCATAGCTACCGTCCTGGTCGAACACCACGAACATCAGCTTGCCGTTGCGCCCCCGGCACCCCTTCAGCGAGGTTTCAGTGATGATCTGGGCGTCCAGGCCGTTGAGCGTCAGGTCCACCGACATGGGCGAACCCGAGTTGCTGCTCTCCTGCGACTGGCCAACCTCCCCGAAGCTGCCGACGCCCTGATAGGTGATGCCACCGATCACCAGATCGCCGGTACCGGTATGCGCGAAGACCATCCCATCGGGGAAATCCAGCTGGCAGGCGTAAACGGCCATGAAGTTGCCCTTGGCGATGATGTCGACGACTGTCTGGCTGAACGGAAAAACACCGGTGGCCATCAGAATGCCTCCCGAAATTGCAGAGTCGAGTTCGAAACCACCGGCTGGGTGGTCCATTCGTTGGTGTCATCCATGCGGCGCATCTCGCAGTAGGGATTCTTGTACTCCACCGCACTGCCGACCGGGATCAGCTTGCGGATGCGCTTGTTCACCGCAATCACGGCTTTGCCAGCGGCGTCGGTGGAGGCGTGCTCCACCACCTCGAACATCTCCCCGCTGATGGTGATGAGATCGCCGCGGCTGAATACCGGCTGGCTGGGCAGCATGCCTTGCAGCTGCATGACGCTGGCCTGGGCATTGGCGACTGCCACCGTCGGCGTGCCGATGTTGTCCACCCGCACTCGGGTGAGGTACGGGATGTTTACCGTGCCGAACATCCCGTGCAGGCGGCCCAGCAGCGAGGTCAGTTCGCGTTCGTCCTCCTCATACAGAACGCCGAAATTCATGGTGCATTTCCAGTAGGAGCCAGGCTGAGCCACGATCTGCTGCGAATTTGACAGCGAAGAACTGAAGCCACGGTTGTTGTAGACGACACCCCAGGTGACCTCAGTGGGCTCCAGGTCCTCGGGCCATTCCTCCGCCATTGGGTCACTCCAAAGAGAAAGCCCGCCGAAGCGGGCCGAGCATAGTTACCGCCGCTGCAGCATCTGCCGCCCGGCGCCGTTGGTCTTGAAGTCACGCAGCATGAGCTCGTAGCCATCCCGCGCCCCCTGCTCGGCGGCACGCCGAACATCGGCCAGGGTGGCAGCGTTGGCCTGCCCTGACACCTGGATGTGCTGGGTGATGCCGCCAAAGGTAATCGAGGACTCTCCGCCACCTCCGCCAGCGCCAGCGGCCATGACGCCAAGGGAGCCATCCGGTCCCCGGTGAAGCGGCAGAATTGCTTCAGGCCCGGCCTCAGCGAAGATGCCCGCCCCCTTGGCGAAGGCGAACATCTGCGGGCTGTCGTACACCCCGCCGGAATAGGCCGACAAGCTTGGCGAATCGTAGACCCCGCCCTTTGCGTTCGCGACGAACGAGCCTTCGCTGAATCCGGTCATGGTGCCCTGCCCCAGCGCCGCCCCACCGCCGCCCAGGAAGCCGAACGCCGAACTGAGGAAGCCAGCGGCCGCCTGGCGCACCTGGATGCGAATCAGGTCCTCAATGATCGCGTCCGCGAAGTCCTTGAACGACGCCTTGCCGGTCTTGATGAACTGGACGATGCCGTCTTCGAGGTTGCTGAACGCATTGGTGAACAGCTCCTGCGTCTGGCCGGCTACATCGGCGGCGCTGTCGAGATAGTTTTCTAGGGCTGCTGTGGCACCGTTCGACCAGCTCGACTGCGCCTCATCGACCCGCTGGAAATAGTTCTGCTGGGCCGCGAGACGCTTGTTGAGCTCGTCGGCGAGGACCTGCGTTTCCTGCTGGTAGAGCTCCGGGCTGATCTGCCCGGTGTTGCGCTGCTCGTTCAGGGAGTTGAGGTCTTCCACGTACTTCTGGCGTAGCGCCAGGTCTGCCCGCATGCGATCGCGCGCTTTGTCACCTCTACCGATCCCGGCAAGGTCCTGGTCGTAGCCATTGACCGCAGTCTGAGTACCGGTGGCTTGAGCCGCCTTGAACGCACTGAGTTTCAGGGCGTCCTCGTTGGCCTTCTTGATCTTGTTGAGCGAATCGAGCTCGGCGGCCAGCTCCAGCAGGTGTTTTTGCTGGGCCTTCGACAGGTTGCCAAGCTTACCCTCCTGCAGTTCGAACGACAGCTTGGCGACCTCGGTGGCATCCTTCTGCTTATCGCCGGTAGTGTTGATCAGCTGAATTTGCCGCTTGTAGCCTTCCTCGGTGGACTCGAAGTCCTTTAGCTGTTTTTTGGCGGACTGCTCGGCTTCGGATGCGCCCTTTCGGCGTGCCTTGGTGGCATCGTCGTCAGCTTTCTTCTGTGCGTCCCTGGCCGCTGCAACCGAAAGGATTGCTGCCTTCTCGCTTTCAGTTAGGTCAACCCTTTCTGCGATGTAGCGCTTCGCGGCATCAGTGTTGGTCTTGTCCTGCGCCGAGGCCAGCTGCTTCAGTTGCTGATCGAGATACTTCTGGGTTTCCTGGGCTGTTGCTGCCCGAGCCGCTGCGTTCTGCCTTTCAGCCTTCGTATTCGCATCAGTTTCACCCGTCAGCTCAGCCATGGCCTGCTTGAGACGATTGATTACTTCTGCTTTCTCAGTCGCCGCACCGCCGCTTTCCTCC
Organism: Pseudomonas sp. B10(2017); assembly: GCF_002113295.1. Taxonomy (NCBI): domain Bacteria; kingdom Pseudomonadati; phylum Pseudomonadota; class Gammaproteobacteria; order Pseudomonadales; family Pseudomonadaceae; genus Pseudomonas; species Pseudomonas sp. B10(2017). Next base: position 203,147 of record NZ_NEJU01000005.1, on the reverse strand, counting down.
AGGGCATCGGCCATTTCTGCGGTGACGCCTGGAACCTCCCTGATACGATCAGCGACATCCTTCCAGTCGACAGCCATTCCGGCAGCCTGATCGGCCGAGGCTTTCTTCACGATGTCCATCGCCGCCTGGAACTCGGCCGGCAGCGGCGCGATGCCGCCCATGAACCCTGACGCGCCCGCCAATCCTGCATTGGTGAGGCTGCTCTGGAACTCGAATGCAATCGATCCGGCGGCAGTTGTCAGCTCGCTCTCTGCATCCTCGATCGAAGCTTTCAGCTCGCGCAGGGTAACGGACTGGGTGGCACGGTTTAGTTTGTTGAAACGCTCAACCAGCTTGTCAATTGGGTCGTTGAGATCGCCCAGCTTTTCCTCAAGGACGCTGGTGTTGTCACGCAGAGTGAGGAAGGCAGTTGCGGCACCGATTGCAAGGGCTGCTATACCAGCGGGCCCTCCAAGAACCCCCATGACCCCCAGAGAGGCGCGACTTACAGTTGCTTGGGCCGCCGCAACTGCGTTCGTTGCTCGCGTTTCAAGCATCCTCGCCTCAGCGAGTTGCAGCGACATCTGGGTCTGTACAGCAGTCCCACGCGCAGCAACGGCCTCTTTTTCGGCCAGAAAGACTGCTGTTTGAGCCTTCTGCTGCTCAGCCTGCGCGGCAAGCAAAACAGCAGTCGCCTGGGCCTTCCGTGCGATGGCGTCCGAGATAGCACTTTTGGTCGCTGCAAGTGAAGCTGCGGCACTACCGGCAAGGCTCCGAGCGTAGCCCGCAAGTGCACCCACAGCGACAACACCAGCGATGTTCGCCAGCGATTCGAAGTTGTCCCCGATGACGCTGATACCCTGAGCTAAAATCCCAGTTCCATCAGTGGTCTCGTTCAAGCGACCTATATAAACAGAGAAGGCGTTGCTGAGATTCTGCAGTGCATCACGTACCGCTACACCCATGCTGTCAGCCAGCTCACCGTTTGCCTGGGCCGACTTCTGCAAGCCTTCGGTGAGGATATCTAGACTGAGCTTGCCGTCTGCCCCGAGAGAGCGGATTTGCTCAGCGCTCTTACCGGTCGCTTTTGCTAGGGTGTCTACGATGGTTGGCATTGCCGCCAAAATCGACTGCCAACCATCGGCCTCGACCTTACCGGTCTGCAGCGCTTTGGAATATGCATCAATGGCAGAGGCTGCTTTGTCAGTACTGGCAGAGTTGGTAACAAGCAGGAAGCTGAAACTGTCCATCACATCCAGCGCTTCGCTGGTGTTGTACCCCATGGACTTCAGGCTGTCTGCCGTCCGGATGTACAGTTCCTGGGCTTCACTCAGGGGGCGATAAGTGCGTTTGGCTGTGTCTAGCAACCTGTCCTGCACCAGGTTGTATTCATTGACGCTGGAGGTCGCCAGCCCCATTCGATCCGACATCTGTGAGTAGGAGTCGGCAACATCGATAATGGAACGGACCGAGGCAGCGCCCACCGCCACGGCTAGAGCATTCTTGATTAGGGCGCCGGCGCTCTGAGCGCTTTCCCCTGCTCGATCAAAGCTCTCGTCAATTCGAGCAAGGCCGCGGTCTATCGCCGTGGCACCTTGAGCAACAGTGGACTCAGCTCTTGCGATTTCAGAGCGAAGCTGAGCAGTGGTCGCTTCAATACGGACCAGCATCCCCTGGATGTCTGAATCTGCCATGCCGATCTCCAGGCAATAAAAAGCCCGGCATCGCCGGGCTCAAGAACAATGAATGCGGGTATCAATCGAGCCTTCTATTGGCTCGGTTCGCGGCATCGGCAACTTTCCTAGCTCTCTTTTCGAGGCGCTCTTGTTGCTTTACCGGATCGCCCAGATATCGCAGCACAAGCGCTGCAATACCAAGAACGAGGGCAGCTCCGAGACAGAAGACAAAAAAAGCCGCTCCTCCGGCGACTACGACAGTCGCAATGACCCCCAACATCCAGGGAGCTATCAGGACAATGATTACTAGAAGCGCCAATAGGATAAGTAGCTGCATGGATCCATCCCCAAATCAAATCGGGGTATAGGATAACTCCCGTGCTCAACTCAAGCAGCCCTTCTGCCCGTTAGCGCCTGCCGCAGCTTCTCCGCCACCGTAGTAGGTTTCGGCTTCTCCTGCTGCTGCCCCGCCTTGCCGGAGCCAAAGGGATTTGTCATCTGCACCCACTCAATCCTGGCATCCATCGCCATGAACAGCTCGGGCAGTGGGGTACGCCAAGCGGTATCGGGTGACCACCCCAACCAGCCTGTGGCGATCGAGAACAGCCGGTCGACGTAACTTCCGTCTTCAACGGCGCTCACGCCGTCCCGGCTTGATCCTTTCCCTTGTCGACGCCGCGAGGGTTATAGAGCGCGACGATGTAGGCGTTGAGCTGCGTTGATACTTCGAGCACGCCCGCCTGCCAGACCTTCTCGGTCACATCTTCGGCAGCCTTGCCTTCCAGGCCTGCACCGGCGGCTAGGATGATCGCGCAGCCCTCCACGCTCAGGGCGTTAATCGTCTGAGAGGCGCCGCGCAGACCTCCAAAGCGGTTCTCGATTGCGCGAACGGCCTTGAGGGTGGGCTGCAGGGTGAATTCCTCGTCACCCAGCTTCACGGTGACGGTACCGTGCAACGTATTGTTCATGGATCAGGTCCTGTGTTGCCGGGGCCGAAGCCCCGGGTGTTATGGGGTGACCGGTGCCGGCAGCAGCTCGAGGATGTCGGAGTTGATGCCGATCGAGATGTTGCGGCGAACCACGTTGTCGGCTGCGCCAGGCGCCACGGTGTTGTTCATCACCTTCCCGCGGAAGTAGAACGTAGTCGGGTTGATCACCGGGGTAGCATCCGGGTCGCCGTCGTTGAGGGTGATCTTGATGTTGTAATCGCCCTTGCTGCGGTCCTTGTGGGCAGTCTTGACCGCGTTCTGGCCTGCATCGCCGTTGTCGAGGCCAACGGTGACGGTCAGGTCGCCGGCATCTGCGGTTCCCTTGTACTTGCGCACCCGGCCATCCTTGAGCGAGGTGAAGTTCACGCTGCTGAAGGTGTCACCGAACTCGCCAAGGTCCTCGATTTCGCCAACTTCGACGTAGGTGTCGGCCTTGTACTCGGTTTCGGTGTCCGCGCCGGTCTTGCCGCCGATAAAGAAGCGGCAGCCGGCGGCTGTGTTGAGGTTGTCGTCGGCCATGAGGGTTCCTCCAAAGGCACATTGGATAAAAGCCGCGGCGCGGCCGGTGGATGGTTCAGTGGGTGGTGATCACGCGGACGGTGATCGAACCCTGGTAAGTGATGCCGTCGGCGTCGCGCTGGGCATCGGCCTGCTCGACCCGGACGGAAACGGCGCGGCCCACCTCCAGCGGCAGCCGGCGCTCGTCCAGGGCGGCGATAACCTCGCCGTTGATACGCTTGACCTCGGCCTGGCCCACGGCATCGGACCAGACCGACAGGTACAGCAGGCGCGTTTCGCGTTTTCGACCAGAGATCGGGCTACTGTTGACCGAGACCTCCCGGTCGATCGACACGTACGGCATCGCCGCATTCAGCGGTGCACCGTCGTAGATCGGGCAGCTGACCTCGGTTTGAAGCCTGGCGAAGATAGCCTCCTGCAGCGCCAGCGATGGATCAGCCATTCCCTACCCCCTGGCTCGCCTTGCGTAGCGTGCGGCGGACAGCTTCCTCAAGGTCGGCCATGACGTACTCGCGGTTGACGTCCAGTGACGGCCGCAGCCACGGGTGAGCCGGCCTGGCGGGTATGTCCGGGTACTTACCGAAGAAGTGCTGCCCATCCGACTTGTTCTTGGTGTCGCGCTGACGGAACGCATTTCGGCGCCCTTTCAGCTTCGACTTGTCGCGGTTGTTGGTATGCACACCGCCAACCGCGTTGCGGTCTGCTCGCTGGTACATGCTGCCGGAATAGCCCTTGGTGCCATATTCGAGGAACCGCAGGTAGAAGAATCGGCGGTTATCCCGCTTGCCTCTGATTCCGACCTGGGCATCCAGCCCGCTGGGGGCGACGTACACCCGCAGGGCCGCCGACGCAGCGCCAGTGTCCTTCGGGATCAACTGCTGCTGGGTGGCCAGCACGCGTGCGGCCGCTTTGGCCATGGCCGGCTGCAGCTCGTTGTCCATCGTCTGGTGAATGTTGCGCAGCGTCCGGCGCAGCCGGATATCGCCGCGGATACTGGACCGGCGCGCCATGGCCTACTCCTTGGCCTGAACGGCTTTCGCTGGCTTTTCAGCCTTCTCGATGATTTCGACGGCATAACCGCGCACGATCAGGCCCTTGCCGTACGCCTCCTCCACATCGAAGATTTCACCCTTCTCGCGCTCGCCAGAGGCGCCGGTCAGTGGCCCCAGTGCTTGAATTTTCATGGTTCACCTCATGGGTTGGGGACGCTGGAGCACAGCAGCCGCAGCATGTCCCGTTCGTTGTTGAGCAGCGGTGCCTCGACCCGGTAAGTCATGCCAGTGCGTTTCTCGGTCAGTCGCCAGCCAGCGACGATGTCCGAGCGCGGCCGGACGCGGATCTCGGCGCTGATCACCGCCTGCAACTGCTCAGCGACGGGCGAAACCCTGCCGGTCGGAGTGGTGATTTCAGCCCAAACCTCACCCACCTGCACCCAGGTTTCAGTGGCGCCGCCGGAGCGGTTCTGCTCGCGGTGGGGCTTGAAGATCCGACAACGGTGGCGCATAGGTCCGGCTTTCATCAGAAGCGCTTCCTGTACCAGAGCAGTCTTTCGACGGCGAGCGGCATGGCCGTGGCGATGGTGCCCACAGCAACGGCCTCGCGGTTGGCGTACCAGTGGCCGACCAGCAGCAGGACGGCCTGCTCGACATCGCCGGTCAACCCCATTTCCTCAGGCTCAACCGGGTCGGTCTCTACCAGCTTGCGGTCGCAGTGCTGCTCGACATGGGCCTTAGCCGCCGCAACGTAGCCGCCGATCAAGGCATCTTCCTCGTTGCCGTCGACCCGCAGGTGCATTTTCACGGTGGCCAGCTCGAGCATTTACTTGGCCTCGGCTGCGGCTTTTTCTGCGGCAGCCTTCTCAGCAGCCGCTTTCTCGGCCGCTTCCTTTTCGGCGGCTTCCTTTTCAGCTTCCGCTTTTTCAGCTGCGGCTTTCTCAGCAGCAGCTTTCTCGGCAGCAGCCTTGTCTTCCTTGGGCGCCGCAGGCTTGGTTTCCTTCGGTTTGGTCACCCGGGGCTTGCCGCTGGCATCGACTTCCACGGCCAGGCCCTTGCCGATCAAGGTGTAGGCGTACTCGTCATCTGCCTCATCGAAGGTTTCACCAGCCTTGATCTTGTTCGAGGTGCCGCCCAACAGCGCGCCATTGCCGACAAAACCCCACAGAATCTTGATTTTCATGCTGCCTCCAGAAATGAAGAGGCCGGCGATATGCCGGCCTTCGGTGGGGTTAGGCGGTCGGGAAGCGCCCTTTCACCAAGGCTTCCTTACGGCGCACGCCAAGGCCCAGGCGCTCCTCGACCAGCAGAGCACGTTCGTTCTTGATGAACTGATCGTTGATCAAGCCCATCTTGAACAGGAACGACATGCGGTCGAAAAGCGTGGTGGAACGAGCGAAGTTGGCGGTCAGGAACTCGCCACCGTTGGTGCCGTCGCCCTCGTCCATGCTGTCCGAGGTGATCACCGGGCGACCCCAGAGGATAGGGGTGACCAGACCTTGCAGGTTGGCGAACAGGTAACGGTTCTCGCCGTCCTTCTGCAGCTCGATATTCATCCAGTCCAGTTCAGTCATCACCACGCCATCAGCCGACATCTGCGACTGCTTGCGCACCTGATAGATGGATCGGCGGACCAGGTCGATGGCGGTGTCACCGGCCTTGCTGAGGGCAGTGTTGTAGTTGGTGGCCTGGGTCATCAGGCCATTGAGGTTCTCGCCGGTACCGTCGCCCTTGAGGATCTGAGCCTCCTCCTCGAGCTTGAGGTCGTAGCGCAGCAGCTGCTGGAGATACGCGAACAGCTGCGGGACGTCGTCCAGCGCTTCATCGGTGACCGGCATCCAGACCGCGATCTTCTTCACGCGATCGGTCTCGGTGGTGAAGGTTACGTTGCTGGTTGGTTTCAGCCCGCCCTCGGCGACCGGCGCGGCGCCACGGGTGTGCAGGTTTTCGCGGAAGTAGGTGTAGTTCTGCCCCGAGACCGGCACGGCGGTCAGCAGGTCGCGAATGCGCAGCTCTTGGCGGATACCCGGCTGAATCACCGGGTCGAACTGCGGTGCCACGATGCCGGCGCTGGTGACCTTCATTTCCTTCATGCTGGCCAGATCGGACTTGGTGACGTCGAGCTCAGCCAGGGCACCACCTTTTTTCAGAGACTTATAACCGTCGTCGCCCTGAATGAGGTCGATGAAGCTCTTACCCTCGCCGGGCTGGCCTCGCAGTTTGACGCCCTTCTGCTCCAGATCCACGACCTGGTCGATGACTTTCTGCAGTTCGCCCTTCTGGTCTTCGATCTGCTTTTTCAGGTCAGTCGTGACCTGGTTGCCCTTTTGGACCTCATCCATGGCCGCATCGTACTTCTTCTGCAGGCCGTCGAAGCCGGTCTTCAGTTGCAGTTCCAGGGAATCCTTCAGTTCTTTCACTTCGCTCATGGCGACACTCCGAAATATTGGGTGAACAAGTTGGGAATTTCTTTCAGCTCATCCACGATCGCCGTGGCCTCGCTCCCGCCGTCACGGCGTAGCGCGGTGTAGCCGAGCGAAGCGACTGCCGCCGCTTCCTTCTGCGAGAGACCCATGCGTTCGCGCAGGGCCTTCTCGAAAAGCCTGATGTCCGACTTGACGCTGAGGACCTGGGCCTCGGGGTTCATGCCGAACGGTACGAAGGAGGCCTCCCAGAGTTCGGCCTCCTTGATGAGGCGCACGCGCCGGCCTGCGCGGTCCTCGAAATCTGCCTTGATGGTGTTGAAGCCGATCGACATGCTGTCGAGGATGTCGGCCTTCATGAGCTCGTAGGCGTCGCGGGCGTAGCTGACATTGAGGTTGACCTGGCCCTTCAGCAGGAGGCCGTGGTCGTCTTGGGTGTAGTCGGCGGCCCCCACCAGACGGGTCAGGTCGTGGTACAGGGCCAGCTTCAATTTGCCGTTGCGGGTGGCCTTCACCCGGGTGAAGGCGCCGGGCATGATTACGTCGTCGCCCAGGTCGACGTTGTTGAACACCGCTGCGTAGCCTTCGAAGTTGCCGGCTTCGTCTACGGCCTTGAGCTCGAACGGGACTTCAAGGTTCGCCATTTGTTTGCATCTCCCACCGGGTGACCCGGTTGTATTCGTCGCCTTCCAGGGGAGGCAGGTTTTCCTTGGTGCGGACTTCGTTGATGGTCATCCAGCCGGACCCGCCGGAGCCGCCAAGCGCCCTTCCGTAATACGTGGCCCGCCCAGCGCTATCGGCGCGCAACAGTCCCTCAACCGCAAACTCGGAAAAGCGCGAGACGGCGGTGAAAATCTTGTCGTTGAATTCGTCCTCCACCGCATCGATGAAGGGCTTAAGGCCGAAGGTGATGTAACCGGTGAGCTGCTGTTCGAGGTTCGAACCCATGATCGAGGTCTTGCCGGCGCGGTTGGCCAGCCACAGCGGCACACCGTAGATGCCCGCCAGGGCTTCTTCCTGGAACTGCTGCGACTCGATGAACTGCGCATCCTTCTGGCTAATGCCGGCCGGAACGATCTTCGGGTTACCTTGAAGGATCGCCATCTTGCCGATGTCGTCGGCGTCAGCCTTTCGAACGTCGGGGAATTTCTCCATCACCTGGGCCTGCTGGGCCTTGGTGAGGAACTGTTCGTAGATCACGTAGCCGCCGGTGAATCCACCTTTGCGCATGAATCGCGCCGACCACTGCTGGCCGGCCTTGGCCAGCCCCATGGTTTCCGCCTGATGCTCGATGGGCGACAGACCAACGATGCCGTCCAGGCTGAACAGCTTGAAATGCAGCATGTTCTCCGGCGATACCGGGAACCGATCACCCTTGCTGGGAGTTACCCAGTAGAGCAGGTCTTCGTCCGTATCAATGGTGACCGTCTTGCCGTCTAAGGGAACGATGCCGATCACATCGTTGTTCACGTTGCGTTCGATCAGCGCGAAGGCGTTGCCACGCAGGGCCATATTCACGACCACGAACTTGAGGAAGTTCAGCATGGTCATGTAGGGGTTTGGCTTACGCAGCAGCTTGGCGTAGCGGTCATTACCCGGAACCAGCGCCCGCTTGCCGTCCTTGTCCTCATACAGCTTGAGCGGCAAGCCGCTCAGCGATTCGGAAAGGATCTTGACGCAGGACCAGACCATGCTGATCGACAACGCCGTCTTGGCGGTGACCCTCACCCCCGCCTTGGTGCGCTTGCCGCCGACCTCAAGGTCAACCTCGACATAGTCGCCCGTGGTCGGGTCGGTGTAGCCGAAGAAACCCCAGGTCGAGGGGTTGTACCATTTGAATGCCATGGTCAGCCTACTAATCCGAAAAAGCCGTGGTTGAGGTAGTCGTCGAGACCGCCGCGGGCCTCGGGATTGAGGGCCATCAGCGACACTGCGTTGAAGGTCGCCATGAGCGGGTCAATTTTTGCGGTTCCCGATGCTTGCTTGGTGATCAGGAAGGCGTTGGCCGAGGGCACACCTTTGGCGTTGCCGCACGACCAGGCCATGAGCGGCTGTCCACAGTGGATGAACGAGCCCTCTGCAAGCCGGCGCTCGGTCGTCTTGATCGCGCCGGTGAGCTTCCAACCCTGCGAGATGCCGACCACCTGCTCTTCATCAATCTCGACATCAGCCAGCGCATCAAGCACGGCACCGATGCCGGCGGGGTCAAGTCCGACCTTGTCGAGCAATCCCGCCTGGTTGATCCGCGAAACGATGGCCGCCAGCTGATCAACGTCGTCGCCGATCTTGTCGACGATGGTCAGGTCACCGGTCGCTTCCAAGTCTCTGAGCCTGGGAGCTTCTGACTTGCGGCGTTCAAGCACCGAGGGGTGGGCCCAAGCGTGCGCCCAGTGCAACCAGGTGCGGGATTCTCGTACCCGGCCAATCACCGCCAGGCCGAGCAAGTCATCAAGGCCACCGCCATCGACGCCAACGTCGATGACCTCGCACTGCTCGAGCAAGTCGTCCAGCGTCATGCCTTCCTTGGCCTGGGGCTCCCAGAAAGCGGCACCGACCCAGCTGTCGGACATCAGAGCAAGGCCGATCTCGATGTTGAGGTGCTTGGCCAGGAAGCCGCGCATCTCCGCCTCGCCATCGATCTCGGCCTGCATATGCAGGCGCTCCAGCGTGGGCCGGTCAACGGAGTAGTTGATGTTCGGGTTGACCAGGTGGAAGTTTTCAGGCTTCCGGGCCTCACCGCTCTTGATCATCTCCTGTGAGAACTCGTAGATGATCGGGAGGAAGCGGTTGTCGTCGATGCGACCATCTCGTACGCCGCGGGCATAGTTCAGTTTCGACCTGAACACCCCAGCCGGCGGTTCGTTCGATTGAGTCGTCAGCCAGATGATGAAGCCTTCCGGACGAGACAGCAGACCGCCCGTGGCTTCGCGGATCATGTCCGCAGCCTTGGGATTCTTGCCGAACAGCCAGGCTTCATCGATCAGCACGCCAACGGCTTTCTTGCCGCCCACTACATCGCTGTCAGCCGCCACCACCTTCAACGTGGCTCCCGTCTCGCGATGGGTGATCAACCGCAGATGCGGCTGCACATGCAGCAGGGCTTTCAGCTCTTCATCGTTGTTGACCATGTCCTTGGCCGGGATGAACGAGTTGTCGGCGATTTCCTTGGTCGGGGCCAAGATGATGAACTCTGCAGAGAGCCGCCAGTTCCGAATCAGCGCGGTCAGCATGATGCCGGCAGCGATCGTCGATTTACTGTTCTTCTTCGGGATGCACAACATCACTTCCCGGATCAGGCGCTCGCCGGTTTCGCTGTTGTAGCTCCCAAACACCGCGCCGGCGAAGGCCAACACCCAAGGCGCACATGACGCCTCAATCGTGGGGCTGCCAGGTGCGTCGACAATCTTCAGCCCCTTGAACACCTCAAGGCTGGCTTCCGCTTCATCCGGAAACAGTGGCTCCGGGATGATTGACTCCCCTGCAGCCAATAACCGCCACCAGTCCGGGCAGGCAGTAGTCCATTGCATGACTTACCCCTTGACCATACTGAGGGACGGCTTGCCGGGGGGCGGCTTGCCCTGTGAGTACTTGCCTTTGCCTGCCTCTTTGGCGGCTTCGGCTTTCTGCTCTTTCTTGCCCTGATCAGCGACCTTGCCGTGCGCGTAGGGCATCAGCGTTTTGGCTGCCTCCAGGCGCATGCGCATATCCGCCCCATTTGCGTTCATGAGCTCTGTAAGGAACACACGCGGGTCGTCTGTGTGGGTGAGCGCGACCTCAGCCGGCTCCTCCTCCGCGATATCCTCACCTTTAACTTTTCGCCCAGGTTTAACCTCAGAGCTGGTAGCCTGTTTCTGCTTGAGGCGACGACCGACTTCGGTCAGCACATCCTCATCCTTCGCCAGCTTGGAGCCCGCTTGTGACGCGGTTTTCTCTGAATACCCGGCAGCGATCGCTGATTCGCGATTTGTGGCCCCCGACAGCAAAGCGTCAACAAACCGCCGCTTCTTGTCGGTTAAAGCCATGGTTAACTTTTCCTGAAACGGGAAAAAATGTGTACGTGGGGTCGGTGGCGGTCTAGCTAGATGCGAATCGCTATATTTTGACCTCCCCCCACCCTAGCAGCACGCCACTGACGTGCCTCGAGGGTGTCTCGGGCGACCGCGCGCCATTCCGCTGACGGTCAGCCCATCAGGCCAGCAGCCTCCTCGGCTTGCTTGACCGAGTCGTGGCAGGGCTTGCACAGCGACTGCCAGTTCGCCTGATTCCAGAAGAGATCCTGGTCACCACGATGCGCAACGATGTGGTCAACGATGTTGGCAGCAGTTGTTCGGCCTTGCCGAGCGCAGTAGACGCACAGCGGGTTATCGCGCAGGTACTGCTCTCGCGCCTTCTGCCATCTGTAGTCGTAGCCGCGCTGGGAGCTGGTCATGCCGCTCCGCCAGCTGCCGGGTGTGACCACCTTAACCCGCGACCCTGCGCTTTCCTTGATGCGTGAGCCGAGCGTCTTGAGCCTGGCCATCAGCCTTGAGCCTTGCGGGACAGGAACAGATCAGAATAGCCGCGAAGCTTCTCCACACCCATGAAACCGACCATGCCACCAGCGAAGGTGGCCATGCCCTGCGGCAGGCCCATCCATTCGAGCAGCGGCACCAGGGCCAGGGTGATGAGGCCACACAAGGCGCCCTCCAAGAACATCTGCCGCCGAGTACCGCCGCCATAGACCACCCGGAGCACGGCGATCGCGACGGAAAGGCCAGCGGCGTACAGCTGAGGCTGGTGGGCAAGTACCCAAGCAATCAGGGCGGCCCACAGGCCGGGATCTTTCTCTGGCATATGGGCCATCTCGATTCCTCCCGTTGCGGGGAGCTATGATAAAAAGGTCCACGTATGGCAGGCAGTGGCTACGTGCGACCGTCAAAGCCTCAACGGCACCATCAGGACGAAACCATGGCGAAAACAAACATTGAGCGTTTCGATGTAATCAGCGCGGACATACTTGCGCATCTGTACCAGGCCTTCCCGGTTCCCATATCTGTAACTCCGAAGGTCTCAGGTCTTACCGAGCGGAAAGTCACCAGCTACGACCCTGTAAGCGAAATTGTTGTTACTAGCGGTGCACGAGACCCAGAAACTGAGTTCTTCCAAGAAACCTTGGCCTGGCTAGCTATGTCTGGGTTTATCCTCAGGAGGAATCACCATGGCATACAAGCCGAGTATGTGCTTACCTCGCACGGCCTCCAGACGTTAAACCATGTTCCAAAGCCGTCTCTAGGGAATGAAACGCTGGGAGACAAGCTATCAACCGCAGCAAAGAACGGAGCAGTTGGTGCAGCCAAGGAAGTCATGAGCCAAGTTATTTCTATCGGTGTCCAACTACTGGCCAAGACTTCCGGTTTGCCATAGTCCGCAGGAATGACATGTTTTTGGATGGATGCAGAGGGCCGGCGCTTCACCAGCTTATTGGTCTGGATCGCTGGGTCACGTACCCCAGACTTTCATCGCGTAATCGACCAGGGAGCGCACGGCTTTGATCGACGCCACTACCGACTTAGCCCAGCTGCCTAGGCGTGTCATCCGCATAAAAACATTGACAGATAACCAGCTACGCCTATGAATAACGAATGGCTACTATCAACCATTCAGTTCATCAAAGGGAGTTTCCATGCAGGTAGACATTTATCGGGATCAAGACCGCATTCTCATTGTTGAGGATGGAAAGGGAATCCCAAGAATCAGCGGAGCTGGATCTGAATTCCTAAACGGCCTAACTTTCGAGCGAAGAGTTGCAATCGAAAGCCTACCTACCGGACTCAAGCAAGCAGAGGTCCTGCAATCATTGCGGGATAAAGGTTTCTACGCCGCTCGGCAGCAGGCAACCCTAACCGAAGTCGAGATTCAAGACTGAATAGACAAAACCCCAGAGCGAAATGCCTGGGGTTTGTATGTGTCGCGTGACGTTGCAAGCTGGACACGCTGCTATGAAAACAGGTGTTTATCCGCCCGCATAGAACTTTTTACGCCGCCTCTCGAATTTCTTCGAGTGCGCAGTCAATCCATGCAACGCCTGCCTTGATGATTTCCCGCGCCTTTCGCTCGGACATGCCAGCTTCCCTTCCGACCCGCATAGCCGGGTGCTTCGATCCGTAGTAGGCCCACACGAAATCACCCATCTGCTGGTTACGCTTCGTCAGCCTGGCCACTGCGCCGTCGATGATCAGCGCCAGGTCGTCGGTGATGACATACTGCCGAGCGCCGCCCTCGCTGGGTACGTTGTCGCGCATGAGCGCGTAGAGCGGCGACACGTAGCGGGGCACGCCCATCTCACTCATTCGCCACCAGCCCCATTGCTCCAGCAGGTACTCGGTATCGCCCAGCGCCTTGTCCACGTAGGTTCGTTTTTTCATGCAGCCCTCCGGGGCGCTGGGTCGGTGTCCAGGCCGAACAGCTCGCGCAGCAGCTTGTCAGCGTGTTTGTTCTTGGCGTTGCCTTCGGTAATCCAGCCCTTGGCGAACTGCTCGAATCCCACGTTGGCGCGCGCGGCGTGCCAGTCAGCCACAATGTCCATCAGGGCCGCTGATGCGATGCGGCCGTTGTTCTGCTCCAGCAGCATGCGGTTGCCCACCTTGAGGAACTTGCACTCCACCGCGGTCAGGCTTTTGCGCGGCAAGGCCGCAGTTACATTGCTCATTGGGCATTGCTCCCCTTGTAGCGCTGGGCATAGCTTCCACGCCCAGCCTCGATCTCGTCGTCACTGGGCAGCGAGCCCGCGAAGTTGGCGAACCGACCGTATTGGCCTTCCTGCTGGACGATGCAACTACCCACGCGCGCATGTCGGCACTTGGTCATCAGGATCTCGGTTAGGCCGTTCTGGCCCTCCTCTGTATCCATGTCGCGATGCACCATCAGGATGCAGCTGGCGTCGGCCTCGATTTCCCCGGAGTCGCGCAGGTCGCTGGATTGGGGCTTCTTCCCGGGGCGCTTGGTTGAGTCACGGTTCAGCTGGGCCAGCTCAATGACCGGGATGGCCATTTCCTTGGCCAGTTGCAGCAGGGCCTTGCTGATCTTGCCCACCTCCTCGGTACGAGATCGGCCACCACGCTCGCTGCGCACCAGGGTCAGGTAATCGACCACGATCCCGGCCAGACCGTGCTCCCGCTGGCACTGCCGAGCCGTGGCGCGGATGGTGGACGGCGTCTGCACCGGGTCGTCGCAGACGAATAGGGGGGCTTCCAGGGCCAACCCTACGGCACCGCTCATCCTGGCCCAGTCGTCTTCGCGCATCTGGGCCGGGTTATCCAGCTTTTGGAGAGCCACCCCTCCAAGCGAGGCGATAGCGCGCAGCCCCAGTTCTTCGCCAGGCATTTCGATGGAGAACACCAGCCACGGCTTCCGCTCCTTGACGGCGTTGTGCTGGGCGATCTGCAGGGCCAGGGTGGTCTTGCCACTGCCCGGCAGGCCGGCGATTACCGTCACCTTCTTCGGACGAAGACCTTGTGCCAGCTCATCCAGCTTTTCGAGCCCCGTGGATGGCCACTTCGGTGCCACGCCGCGGTGCTTTTCGTCCACTAGGTCGGCGGCATCTCCCATCCATTGGTCCAACCGCTTGTAGCCCTTTGCCTCCCCATCAAGGTTGCGCAGGTCTGCCATGGCCTGCTGGGCTGCAGCGATTACTTCGCCGGTAGGTGCGCCGGCCTGCACCATTTCCTGCGCGCCGCCTGCCACGTCAAGAATGCGCCGGATCACGCCCCACTCCTTGACGTGCTTGGCGTAGGCCTTCCAGTTGGCCAGCGAAGGAACCTTGCTGGCCAGCTCAGCGGCATAGGCCATGACGTTGTCGCCACCCGGGAGCAGGCGTTGAACCGCGCCCAAGGTCACCGGATCGATGGGCATAGCTTGCTCGCGGCACTCCAGCATGGCCTCGAATAAAGCCGCATTATCGGCGTGATAGAAGTCGGCTGAGGTCATCTGGCCAAGCATGTCCTCGACCAGCCCTACATCCTGCTGCAGCGAGGCGTGAATGACTGCGCCAAGCACGCCGTGCTCGGCCTCGTCGCTATAGAGAGCCCTCATGCCGCTGCCCTCTTCGATTCCCAGGTGAACCCGACTTGCTGCCCGCCGTTCTGACGCAAGCGGTCAAGGGCGCGATCGCCGATGTAGGACTTGAGGCCGTCAGCGTTCAAGTTGCTGACCACCACAGTCGGCAGCACCGCCTGATACCGGCGGTCAATGATGCTGTGCAGCAGGCCCAGCTCGTACTCGCTGCCCTTCTGCGCCCCGATCTCATCAATCACCAGCAGATCCAAGCCGCCAAGATGTACTGCCACGTCACGGTCGGTGTAGCCCGATCCGGACGCCATCGAGGCGCGGGCAATGCTCACGATGTCTCCTGCCGGGATGATCAGCGCACGGCAATGATCGGCGACCACCGTGCGGACGATAGCGCTGGCTAGGTGAGTCTTACCGCAGCCGACGTTGCCGGTCAGCAGCAGGGAGCGGCCCGCCCGGAAGTTGGCCGGGAACTGCTCAGCATAAGCCCGGCACTTGGCTAGCGCCCTATGCTGCGGCTCCGTCTCGGCGCGGTAGCTGTCGAAGGTGGCGCCAGCAAAGCGCGGGGTGATCCCGGCAGCGATCAGCGCTTCGCTGGCTTTCTCGACCTTGTGCTGGGCATTGGCCAGGGCGCGTTCTGCCGAGTCGCGGGGGCTGGTATGCAGGGCCTCCCAAGCGCAGCGCTTGCAGCCACGCGCCAGCATCGAGCCGTCCAGCTGCTCGACCTCACTCATATCGACACGGCCATGCACCGGGCACTCGCCGGAGAAGATGCGCTTGGCCGGGGTACGGTGGAACAGATCAGAAATTCGAGCGGCCATCGTGGCTCTCCTGGTACATATCATCGGTGTGCTGAGGGAGGTTGTTGAATGCGCCAGGCCGGCCTGGCCGTGCACCAGCGTTTGCCGTCGCCTCTGGGTAAACATCGGTCCAGCAGCTGACGGTGGACTTGTCGAGGACCGCATCAGCGTTCCGGTGGCCCTCCAGCTTCTTTGCGATCAGCTCACAAGCACGCTCTGTTAGCGGTGCACGCTTCGCTTTGCGCATCTCGCAAAAATCGGCCCATGCTCGGTCTGAACAGTTCTCCGGTTTAGCCGTCAGCGGGTCGAAGCTCTGCTTTGTCTTCCGCTTACCTTTGCCGCCAGCTGCAGCGTCATCGCCTTCTTTACGGTTATGGGTGGTTAATTGGTGGTTAAGTGATGGTTCGGGTGCATGCTGTGCACCCCGTTCTGTCGTGGCGTGCACCCCGTTATGTTCTGGCGTGCACCCCGGTACGTCTTGGCGTGCACCGGGTGCATGCTGTGCACCCCGATCCATCGCAATGTCGTAGCACACCGGAATGCGATCGCGCTGGGTGATGTAGGCAGCGGGAATCGCTTGGTTGCCCCGCCTGATCGCTCCCTTCTGCTCCAGGTCTCGAAGCCGATACTGGACAGTGCGAGGGCTCAGGCCGGTATCGACTGCAAGACGAGCCACCGAAGGGAACGCGGCGCGCCCATCCTGATCGGCATAGTTGGCCAGGCACAGCAGGACGTGGCGGGCGTGCGGTTCGCCAACCTCCTGCTGCTCTAGGGCCCAGGTCATTGCTTGAACGCTCATGGATTCAAATCTCCAGCTCGGCGGTCACCCGCCGGACAAACTGGTCGTAGCTCTCGGCCATCTGGAAACCCTGAAGCTCCAGCGCCTCGCGATAAGCCTTCGCGCTTCCGTACAGCACCCAGCGCTCGCGCTCAGGCAGGCCCTTGAACTGGCTGTAGGTTGGCCAGGGTCCATTGATGATCGTTGCGCCTGCGCGCTGCGGTAGCGCCTGGGAGGGGTTCGTGGTCGTAGTCATTGGAGGGTCCCCGATGAGAGACCCGTGATTCCACTCACGACCTGCGCCATATCCGTGAGTGTGCCTCCTGACAGTCGACGCACTAGGATGCCAAGGGCAGTAGTGGCATTGATTGCCTCCACGGCCACAGTCGCTTTGATTTGCGCATTGTCAGCTGACAGGGTCGCGCTGGAGCCAAGCCTCACCTTGTCGCTGGCGTTGTACGCTGCGCAGGCCAGCTCCAGGTTGTTCAGGTGGCCGTACCCTTCGGGAGAGGTTGGGCTGATGAGCGCGGCCGCGACCGGGATCAGTTGGTCGGGGTAAGGTGCGCCTTCCAGCAAATGCCGACGCATGGCCTCCCAATGCTCTCGGGTCACCTCGACCGCGTCGTGACCGGTCTTGCGCGCGAACAGCACCTTGAGGGCGTAGAAGGCCTTGATGAGATCTATGTGGGTATCGTCTTCTTTCTCGATGGAGTACTCGGGCTCGTTGATCACATCGAGCGCGCCCTGCACTACCTCAAAGCACTTCAGCAGTAGCGCAGCGTCGGTGTACTTCCGGAAGGCTTCTTCATTGATCACTTCCACTTCGGCCGGCGCCGGGAAATTCAATACGTTGGTCATGCGGGATCTCCCACGGTGCCGAACAGGTCGGCCAGGTCAACTTGGTAAACGGCTGCCCAAGCGGCAGCAGGCCAGGAGCGAACCCAGCCGAAACGAAGGTCTTGTACTTTCGGCGCGGCCACACCGTGGCTGTCGCACCAGTTCTTGAGCGGGCGGAAACCCTGACTGCCGAAGCTCCGATGGGCGGCCTTTTCAACCGCAGTCACAGTGGCGTGCTGGCAACCACGACCCAGCTCGTTCTCCAAGTGCATGACCTTGCGGACCGCTGCGGAAGCGGTGGCCATGGCCGTGGCTTCGCGCCGACTACCGATCTCGGCCTTAGTAGCGATCGCATGGTCACGTTGTTCAAGCGCCCACTGCTCCGAACGTTTCGAGGCCAGCAGGTGCTCCAAGGCCGTGATGTAGTCGCTAGGGAGAGCAGGTGCTGGTGCCGGCCTGAAGTAGTTGCTGACCAACTGGCGCTGGACGGTCCAAGACAGATCGTCGGTGAAAGGCTTGACCAACATCAGGTAGCCCTGCTCGGCCAGCAGGATCAGTCCGCGGTTGGGCACCTCAATTCCAAAACAACGCAAAACGTCTTTTTGGGAGGTGTCGGCGAAAAAGTAGTCTGCCCCCTCAATGAGTCGATCCTTGTGGGCAGTGAAGGTGCGCCCAGCAGTTCCTTCGGGCCGCTCATGCACGTGATCGATCATCGCCAGGGTGACGACGCGCTGGCCGCGGTACTCGACGACGGGCAGCTGAGTGTTGTGGATGGTGACCAGACTCATGCATCACCTCCCACATGCTTTGCATCATGGAAGGCGGCCGAGTTGCGGTGGGGGTATAAAAAGTTGCGAGTGTCGAAAACCACACGCTCGATAAGGCGCTCAAGCTCGCAGACCACGGGATTGTCGAAGCCACCGAGCCCAGGGACGACTTGTGTCCAGTACAGAGTCTTGATCGCCCGGAAAGCCTCACGGGCCTCGTTGAACTTTGCGATCTCTTCTGCGGAGAGAATCACGTCCTGCACGATCACCCCAGCAACCAGCGCTGGCATCAGCTCGTTTCGTACGGTCAGCATGCTGCACCTCCCGCGCCACGAACTGGAGAGGCAGCATTTTGTGGCGCGCCTTCCTGCTGAGGATCGACCCCGGCGTGAGCTGCATACACAAGCGCCAGCGCTGATTCCGCCGCATAGAAGATGAGCGTGGCTTGATGAGTGACGGCCGGCTCCTGCATCAGCTCATGGAGTCCAGCCACAACGGCTTCGAGGCGATCGGTGGCGGCGCCCAAAGATTCGTGCACTGGAATATCGCCAACGGCCTCTAGCACGTCGTGCAGGCCATATGTGGCAAACGGGCTCGCAAGGGTTTCTGCTTGAGGCCTCATTGCTCACCTCCGCGGCCGGCGGCGCAGGCAACGCTCTTTTCGACCGACCAGATCAGCGCACTGACGGTCTCCCCTAGGAAGCCGAGAGCCGCCATACCGTCGCAATACGCCATCTCCCCCATGTTCAGGCTGTCGTGCAAATGCTGGCAGAGCTGGCTCATCCCAGAAGAAAGCGTGCGGGCCGCACGCAGGGCGTCTTCGGCATTCATCCCAGAGTCAACGCTGAGCAGTTGGTCAGCTTCTGGGCTGATCGGTACATTCAAAAAGCTCACTTTGGTGGTGAGGATTTCTTGCGCCGATGATGGTGCGGTGGTATTTTTCGGGTGCGACATAGCGCATCTCCTATTTGCATGGCGATGTGTACCAAAGACCTCCTGGCAGAGGTCGGTTAAAAAGCCCGCCTGGCAGCGGGTTTTTTTGTGCCCTGAATTTGGGTAAGCCCCATCATCCACGGAACAAAAAATATGCAACCCCCTCCCCTGAGAGGGTCGTTGCCTACCCTGGGCGGGCTTGGCGAATAGATGTTTGTGCGCGCATATCACGATCCTCTTGAAGCGCAACATGCGCCTGAGTAGCTGCTGGACTATTGAACCCAGAGACAGCTGAGACTGGAAGGCGCTGAGCAGGGCCTTCCAATGAGATTGAAATTATGTCTGGGATAACGGTACCAATTAACTGAGGGCCTATGGCGGGCCTCTTGGCAACTTTTTTCGCAGCAGTGCCCCTTAGAGCAACCATGCTAAAGACTGCGCCGATCATTGGGTGGGCTCTTTACTGGATGAATGAACAGAGGGTTTGCCCGGCTCAACGGACAAAGCCAACTGGCGTATCGTTTCATCCAAGGTAGGGGCCAAAACAGCCTCCCGGTCTTGCCTAGAGGGAAACGAGCGGAACTCAATAGCAGCAAAGGACCCATCGGTTTTTTGCGCTACGTAGATCGTTCGACCGATCCGGATAGCCTTGCTCAACGCGCCTTGCGTCATTCCAAGTAGGGATGCCGCATGCGGCTGCCCGTGGCCCTTGGCGAAATCTTTCAGGGGGACCATGCTCATGGCTTGCCTCCAGCTAGTACTTTGCCGAGATAGTACCTTTGGCATTTATTCATGGCAATACCTTTGGCATTTGATGGATATTACTAACGGGAATATTATTGGACGATGAAAAAGCCCCTGCCCCCGGATCGCAAGGAAGAGTGCCTACGCCTAAAGGCTATCTTCAATGCCAGAAAAAAAGAGCTGAACCTGACGCAGGAGAAGCTCGCTGAGCTGCTCAGCATCAATCAAAGCTCGGTCAGTCACTATCTGAATGGCGTCAATCCGCTGAACGCATCAGTGGCTGCTGCATTTGCCAGGATCCTCGGCGTCTCAGTACGAGATTTCAGTCCACGCCTGGCAGAAGTCATAGAATCGTTTGCAGCAATGCAAGTGACCGCAGACTCGTTCAGAGAGACCTGGGCGCGCGCAGCTAAGGTTTTAGACGCCGTACCGCACGAACAATATGTGCTGATCCCCCAACTCCTCGACGACACATCTTTCGTTCCTGGAGTAAACGACGAACACGTAGGACTGACAGAGGGGATGGTGTTTCGAAGGGGCTGGATCCGGAGCATGGGGCTCGCGTTTTCACACCTCAGAGTTCTGTATGCTGCCGACGAGAGCATGGCGCCTCATATTTGCAAGGGCGACGTGCTCATGATCGACACTGCTTCAAAGCTACTTTGCGATGGTGATGTCTACCTCATCAGGCGCCCCGACGGTCGGACTAGCGTTCGAAGAATGGCTCAGCTCATCTCCGGTGATTGGGCTTTGCGTTCAGATAATCTCGACAAGCAAATATACCCTGATGAGGTGGTAGGAAACGAGGCTGCCGCCGGTCTTCCAGTGGTCGGGAAGGTCGTTTGGCGAGGTGGAAGCATCAGAGTGAGCTGATCGTGACTAGCTCAAGGCCGCTCTACAGCGGCCTTTCTTTCGCCTGAACAAAATAATATTACCAAAGGCATTTACACAATAAATTGCCTTTGGTAATTTTACTGCATCGCCAAAGCATGGAGCTCTCCAATGAACAACCAAACCATCACTGCCAGCGGCTGGACCGGACGCCTCGACATGGGCCTAGCCCCGCGCGAGCTGGAAGCAACCCTCCTTGCGGCCGCTGATCTGACTGTAAAGCAGGTCGCACAGGTGATGGGGATTGCTCCAAAAACGGTTGAAAAACGCTTGGAGGCGGCTCGCCTAAAGCTCGGCGCCAAAACCATGCGCGGCCTGGTGCTCGAGGCGTTCAAGCGCCAAATTATCAGTCCCGCTGCAACTGGCCTGGCCCTGCTGATGGCTATCCACGGGATGATCGGCGACGACCAAGCAGTGCGCATCCGTCGTGGCGGCAGCGGCGGTGAGCGGAAAGTGGAAGTTCGTGTAGCAACCCGTCGCGCCGAGTGCGCCCTGGCGGTGGCGTAACGCTGCCCGCCTGACCTGATCCAAACCTGTTCTTTGCGAAAGCCAACAAACGCGGCGGGCCACCGGCTTGCCCGAAAAAAGGAGATTCACATGCTTATGCTCAGTCGCAACATCGGTAAGGCCATCATCATTGGCGGCAACATCCGAGTCACTGTGACCCATGTAGTCGGCAGTCAGGTGCGCCTCGGGATTGAGGCGCCGCGCGGCGTGATCGTTGACCGCGAAGAGATCCACGTCCGCCGCATGGCTGAAGGTACCGTCGAGGAAGCACCAGTGTTCAGCATCGACGAGCACGTCCGCATGGCGGCAGATGCTCGCCGGTACCGCTACCTGCGCGACCGAGAGAGCATCGAGGACGCCAGCAACGACCTGCTGGTGCTGCGCGGTGACACCTACCTCACCGGCGATGAGCTGGACCGCGAGATCGAAACAGCTATGCGCCTGGAGGCTTTGGAGCAGCAGGTGGTGCAGGAACAGCAGCCATGAACCAGGCCAGCCTCCTCTTACTGCTGTGGAACGCCTGGTGCGTACCAACTACCAACTGGGCCACCAAGTGCAAGGGCATCCGCCCCGTGCGCACGCAACTGATCAGCCAGGATGCCTTCTTGCACGCGCCTTCGACCGACGCGGTCTTTCCCAAAGCCGATTTGTGCGGCCTGGCCAACCAGCAGGCCGTGGCCACCGTGCTCGAACGGTTCGTGAACGAGGACGCCGTGAGGTTCTACGGACGCACTGAGGTGCTGCTGGCTGAACTGGCGGCGCTAGCCACCACTGACGTGACAGATCGGCGTGACAACCCAAATCTGCCGCGCCAAGCGTCGAATCACAGTGTCGATTGAGGCCCCGTCATGGCTAAAGTTATAGCTCAGATCACCGCCAGCCTACCCAGGCTCATGGAGGTTGGCGAGTATCGGAGACTGCGCTATGCCGGCGGAAAGCCGAGCTTGCAGCAGCTAAAGAAATGGATTGACGAGGGAGAGCTGGCGGGTGAAGTCCGTGGCGGCATGTACTTCGTCGACCTTCAGTCCGCCGTGATCGGCTCGAACGACCCGCTATTGGCTCAGATGCTGGATATTTGAAATGGCACCACGACCGCGCAGCCCGAAAAACAAGACGCTTCCGCCCAACCTGTACGCCAACGGGAAGTATTGGCGCTACAAGAACCCGATCACGGGGAAGATGACCAGCATCAATAAGCCCTATGACGAGGCGGTGCGCCTGGCCAAAGCCGCCAACGCCAAGTTGGCGTTCCTGATGACCGACAACGGCGAGATGCTGGCGACCATCACCGGGGACCGCCTGCCCACTATCGGCGCCCTGATTGATCGCTTCGAAACCGAATGGCTGCCCGAGCGCGGCTATGCGCGTTCGTCTCTGGACGAGATCGGCTACAAGCTCAAGCGATACCGGACGGACATCGGGCACATGCTAGTGGGGCAGTTCGACGTGTTGGCGGCAGCGGAATACCTGGACCAGTTCAGCAACAATGCCTACACGAAGCACCGGGCCCTTCTGGTCAGCCTGCTGACCTTCGCTATCGCCAAGGGCATGGTGGAGCGCAACGCCGCCGACATGACCCTGCTGAAGAAGGAAGCCAAGAAGAAGCGCCAGCGCCATACTCTGGAGGGAGTACAGAAGATCCTCGACGCCGATACAACTCCAGGGTGGCTCAAGCGCGCCATTCGATTGGGGCTGACCAGCCTGCAACGCCGTGAAGACATCGTGACCTGGAAGAAGTCGGCAGTTGACCTGATCAAGAACACCATCAAGGTATCCCCGGGCAAGACCGACAACTACGACACGCCGATCCACCTGCAGATCATCATGGGCAAGGCTCTGCGCGAGACAGTGAACGAGTGCTTTCGGTCCCCAATCATTTCTCCGCTCCTGATCCATTATCGCCCGAAGGCTCGCCGTCAGGACCAGATCGAGGCGAAAGAGCACTGGACTGCGGTTACCCCGGATTACCTGTCCAAGAGCTTCAGGAAGGCCAGGGACGCCGCGAAGGCCTACGACCACCTAGACTTCGAAGAGCGTCCAACTTTCCATGAGATTCGGGCCTTGGGCGCTTGGCTGTACGAGCAGCAGAAATTTTCAACCGAGTACGTCCAGTTGCTGATGGGGCACGCCACTGCCGAGATGACAGAGCGCTATCAAGACGGGCACGAACCGAAGGGAATTCAGTACGTCGAAGTGAAGGCTGATCTGGCCATCTGACGAGCGGTGAAGCTCACAAAGACCAGATAGAGGTGGGTGGTTTTGCAAAAATTTTGCAAAAGTTTTGCAAAAGCAAAAAGGGCGACCCTCTCGGATCGCCCTTCAAGTGCCCGGAAACCGGGGCTTTTGTTTGGTAGGCACAATTGGACTCGAACCAACGACCCCCACCATGTCAAGGTGGTGCTCTAACCAACTGAGCTATGTGCCTGTCGTGTGGTGCGCATTCTACCCATTCCAAAAACCCTGTCAACACTTTTTTTCGCGCTAACCTACTGAATCTTAAACTCTTTATAGAAACGCGCGCTGACGGGGGCCGAGTAAAGGATTTTCAACAGACGACTAGCGGGTGTTTATTATTATTGATAGCATCGGTACATTCGTTAAAAATATAAAACACGAGGTTCCTGCAGCATGGCTAACACCCCCTACCCCCAGTCCTACTACGCCGCCTCGGCCAACCCGGTGCCGCCACGTCCGGCGCTGCAGGGTGAGGTGGAAACCGATGTGTGCATCATCGGCGCCGGCTACACCGGCCTCTCCAGCGCCCTGTTCCTGCTGGAGAACGGCTTCAAGGTGAGCATCGTCGAAGCGGCCAAGGTCGGCTTCGGCGCATCGGGCCGCAACGGTGGCCAGATCGTCAACAGCTACAGCCGCGACATCGACGTCATCGAACGCACCGTCGGCCCCAAGCAGGCCCAACTGCTGGGCCAGATGGCCTTCGAAGGCGGGCGCATCATTCGTGAGCGCGTGGCCAAGTACAACATCCAGTGCGACCTGAAGGACGGCGGCGTGTTCGCTGCCCTCACCAGCAAGCAGATGGGCCACCTGGAGTCGCAAAAGCGCCTGTGGGAACGCTTCGGCCACAACCAGCTGGAGCTGATGGACCAGAAGCGCATCCGCGAAGTGGTCGCCTGCGACAACTATGTGGGCGGCATGCTGGACATGAGCGGCGGCCACATCCACCCGCTGAACCTGGCCCTGGGCGAAGCCGCCGCGGTCGAGTCGCTGGGCGGCATCATCTATGAGCAAACCCCGGCCGTGCGCATCGAGCGTGGCGCCAACCCGGTGGTGCACACTCCGCAGGGCAAGGTCCGCGCCAAGTTCATCATCGTCGCCGGCAACGCCTACCTGGGCAACCTGGTGCCGGAACTGGCCAGCAAGTCCATGCCATGCGGCACCCAGGTGATCACCACCGAGCCGCTGGGCGACGAACTGGCGCGCACCCTGCTGCCGCAGGACTACTGCGTCGAGGACTGCAACTACCTGCTCGACTACTACCGCCTGACCAGCGACAAGCGCCTGATCTTCGGTGGTGGCGTGGTGTACGGCGCGCGTGACCCGGCCAACATCGAGGCGATCATCCGTCCGAAGATGCTCAAGGCCTTCCCGCAGCTGCAGAACGTGAAGATCGACTACGCCTGGACCGGCAACTTCCTGCTGACCCTGTCGCGCCTGCCGCAGGTTGGCCGTATCGGCGACAACATCTACTACTCCCAGGGCTGCTCGGGTCACGGCGTGACCTACACCCACCTGGCGGGCAAGGTGCTGGCCGAGGCCATGCGCGGCCAGGCCGAGCGCTTCGACGCCTTCGCCGGCCTGCCGCACTACCCGTTCCCGGGTGGCCAGATGCTGCGCGTGCCGTTCAGCGCCATTGGTGCCTGGTACTACAGCCTGCGCGATCGCCTGGGCTTCTGATGTAGGCAGGGCTGGCCTCTTCGCGGGTAAACCCGCTCCCACAGGGATATCACTGGGCCTGAGGGCAGCGGGTTTCCTGTGGGAGCGGGTTCAGCCGCGAAAGGGCCGGCACAGATAGAGCTATTTGTTCAGGCTACTCACAGCCTGCTTCGCCGCAATCTCCTGCCCCGCCCGGGCCAGTTCATCCGCAGCCTGCAACCAGCGCTGGCGGTCCACCTGGGCCGGCAGTTGCCGCGGTGGCTGCACCAGCACCGCCCAACTCCCAAGCTTCGCCCAGGCCGAGGCAAAGTCATCGAACGCCATCAGCTGCCGCCGGTGCATGCCCGAGCGCAACAGCACCCGCTGCTTGTAGCGGTCGTAGCCGATCAGCACGGCGTAGCGTGGCTCGCTCCACCAGGCCGAACCATCATCGTAACGCAGCAGCACCGGGTTGCCCGCCGCAACCTGGGTCAACAGCGCGTCCAGCTGCTTGTCCAGTGGATACACCACCATGCCGTAGTCGCGCGCCACCCGGGGGATGCCGGTGTCCAGCGCCTCGGCGCCCTGGGGCAGGTTCAGCGGCTTGTCCAGCAGCCCCGGCGTGATCGGAGCCCCCTGTTGCGACAGCACCGCCGCCAATGCCATGGCCCCGCTGTGGTTGGCGTTGCCACGGTAGAACGGCACGCTGCTGATCTCGACCCGCTGTGGCAGGCCCTTGAGGTTGGCGGAGGGTGCGCTGGCACAACCGGCCAGGCTGGCCGCTACCAGGCAGGCCGCCAGCAGCCGACGAGGGATGGTCTTGAAGGAAGGTTGCTGCATGGACACTCGCTTGCTCCAACGCCGGGCAGGCAGCGCCCGGCTCTGGCCACCGATCATAGGTCGGACAGCGGCGCGGGTATAGTCCGACACCGGTTAGGAGCAAATCGGACCAAGCAATAGACCTTTGGTCAATGGAACGTCACAGGCGAAAGACTAGACTAAAGCAGTGTCTGGAAGGCCAGCGTCGGCGACCGAGCGCGGCCCGTAGAGATGGAGGCACAGATGAGCCTGACCATGGCGATACTCATGCTGGTGGGCATGTGGCTGAGCGTTGCAGCTGCCATGCTGTGGGGTGTACTGCGTATCGTGCGGCGTCATTCCCACCACCACCTGCCACCGCAGGCCCCCGCCAAGCCACAGCCTGTGCGCCGGGCGCGGCGGCATGCCGGGGTGCACTGACTAGAGATTTTCCCTACCCCTATTCGCGGGCTTGCCCGCTCCCACAGGGACCGCGTAGCTATCTGGCTGACGCGGCACCTGTGGGAGCGGGCAAGCCCGCGAACGGGGCGCAAGCGCCCCGCTTTTCTTGCATCAACCTTCAGCCGCCTCACGCTTCAACCGCGCCCGACGGGCCAGGATGTTGAGGATCTCGATCGCCGTCGAGAAAGCCATGGCCGCGTACACATAACCCTTCGGTACATGGGCGCCGAAACCTTCGGCGATCAGCGTCATGCCGATCATGATCAGGAAGCCCAGGGCCAACATCACCACGGTCGGGTTGTCGTTGATGAAGTTGGCCAACGGGTCGGCGGCTACCATCATGACGATCACGGCAGTGATAACGGCAATGATCATGATCGGCAGGTGTTCGGTCATGCCCACGGCGGTGATGATGCTGTCGACCGAGAAGACGATGTCCAGCAACAGGATCTGGAAGATCGCCGCGGCAAAGCCCAGGGTAACCGTCGACGACACCTTGGCTTCTTCCTTGGCCCCGTGCGGGTCGACGTTCTCGTGAATTTCCTTGGTCGCCTTCCACAGCAGGAACAGGCCACCGGCAATCAGGATCACGTCCTTCCAGGAGAAGGCATTGCCGAACACTTCGAACACCGGGTCGGTCAGCTGGACGATCCAGGCCACCGTGCTGAGCAAGGCCAGGCGCATGACCAAGGCCATGCTGATACCGATACGGCGCGCCTTGGAGCGATACTCCACCGGCAGTTTGTTGGTCAGGATGGAGATGAAGATCAGGTTGTCGATGCCCAGCACGACTTCCATGGCCACCAGCGTAGCCAGGGCAACCCAGGCGGTAGGGCTAGCGACGAGTTCCAGCAAGTATTCCATTGTTCAAATCCTGCAGCAGCGGTTGGGGTCAGATTTCCTGGGTGTCTTCTTTCTTGTCGGCGTCCTTGGGCTTGTGCCCTTCGCTGCCGATGGCCTCGCTCAATGCCTGCTGTGCGGCCTTGTTGGTGTCGTCGATGGCCTGCTTGGCCGACTGTGCAGCCTGGTCGAGCATCTGCTGGGCAGATTTCTCGGCCTGCTCGCAACCGGCCAGGGTGAACAGGGCCAAGGCCAGCACCAGCGGCGTGCCGATGGATTTTAGTTGCAGCATGGGTTCCTCGCTTTTCATGTTCCTGCGGCGCACACGGCGCTGATGGAGTCGCATTCTAAAGAGCGCAACACATCCGGAAAATTCGTATTTTCAGCGGTTATACTTCGGTTTTTACGAATCCGGAAACATACCGATGCTCAACTATCGGCAGTTGCACTACTTCTGGGCCGTGGCCAAGACCGGCAGCATCGCCCGCGCCAGCGAACAGTTGAACCTGACCCCGCAAACCATCAGCGGGCAAATCAGCTTGTTCGAACAGACATACGGCCTGGAGTTGTTCCAGCGCGTGGGGCGCCAGCTGGAGCTGACCGAAACAGGGCGCCAGACGCTGATCTATGCCGAACAGATGTTCCAGCTGGGTAGCGAGCTGGAGGCCATGCTGCGGGCCGGCCCGCAGGAGCAGATCCTGTTCCGCGTGGGCGTGGCGGACGTGGTGCCAAAGTCCATCGTCTACCGCCTGCTGGCACCGACCATGGAGCTGGACGACGTTCTGCGTATCAACTGCCGCGAAGACAAGCTCGAACGGCTGCTGGCGGACCTGGCGATCCAGCGCCTGGACCTGGTGATTTCCGACAGCCCCATGCCCAGCCACCTGGACATCAAGGGTTATAGCCAGAAACTGGGCGAGTGCGGGTTGAGCTTCTTCGCCACTCCGGCGCTGGCACAACGCCTGGAAGGCCCCTTCCCCGCCTGCCTGCAGGATGCGCCATTGCTTATCCCCGGGCAGGAAACCGTGGTACGCAGCCGCCTGCTGCGCTGGCTGGGTGAGCAACAGGTGCAGCCACGGATCGTTGGCGAGTTCGATGACAGTGCCTTGATGCAGGCGTTCGGGCAGTCGGGCAGCGGCATCTTCGTCGCGCCCAGCGTGATCGCCGAGGAGGTATGCCGCCAATACGGCGTGGAGCTGATCGGGCAGACCGAGGCAGTGCACGAGTCGTTCTATGCCATTTCGGTAGAGCGCAAGGTCAAGCACCCGGGGATCGTGGCAATTACCGAGGGGGCGCGACGAGAGTTGTTTCATTGGTAGCAGGCGGATTTGACGCCTCCCGCGTTTCAATGGTCATATGCCCGCCAGTTTCAGGTGCCCTGCGCCGCCGTGCGCAGGGTGAAACGGGAAGCCGGTGCGTCGTGTTGCCCACGACAAGTCCGGCGCTGCCCCCGCAACGGTAAGCGAGCGAACCCTTCGAGATACCACTGTGCACCTGCATGGGAAGGTGAAGGTTTCATGCCCCTCGCAAGCCCGGAGACCGGCCTGGAGCTTCACTTGGCAACCCGCGGTGGGCGGGCGCAGGCCGGTATCCGTGCGCGCGTCTGTGTGCACGGTGCGCCTTTGCGTGTTTTCCACCGGGATCCATTCATTCCTGCAGTAGTGGAACGACATGTCCCGTATCTTCAAGCTTCACCCCCTGGCGGCCTGCCTGGCCGTTTCCCTGCCGACACTGGCCGATGACCTCGACCGACAGCCACTGGCCCTGCCCTCCACGGCCATCACTGACACCCTCGACAGCTACGCCATCGACCTGGCCACGCCGACCCAGGCTGGCTCGCGTCTTGGCCTCAGCGCCCTGGAGACACCGGCCAGCACCAGCAGCATCAGCGCCAAGCAGATCCAGCAGCGCAACAACTTCACCGTACAGGACGCGGTGACCCGCTCACCGGGCATCAGCTACATCGGCTCCCCGGGCGACGGCGGCACGGGCCTGTCCGCCCGCGGCTTTACCGGGCACAACTCGGTGATGACACTGTTCGACGGGGCCCGCCTTTACACCGGTGCCGGCACTCAGACGTTCCCGGTCGACCCATGGATGGTCGAGCGCATCGATGTGATTCGCGGCCCGGCCTCGGTGCTTTATGGCGAAGGCGCCACCGGTGCGGTGGTCAACGTGATCCCGAAAAAGCCGTTTGCCGGCGAGGTACGCAACCACCTGCGCCTGGGCTACGGTTCGTGGGACCGCCAGCAGCTCGGCCTGGACAGCGGCGGCAGCCTCGACGAGCGCCTGAGCTACCGCCTGGCCCTGAACCAGCAAACCGGTAACGGTTGGGTCGACCGCACCCCGTCCCGCAGCCTGGCGCTGAGCGCCGCGCTGCGCTTCGACGCCAGCGACGACCTCAGCTTCACCCTCGCCCACGACCGCGGCGATGCGCAGCCTGCCAACTACTACGGCACCCCGTTGATCGACGGCCACTACCGCAGCAGCCTGCGCAAGAAGAACTACAACGTGCAGGATGACGTGCAGCATTACGTCGATGAATGGACCCGCCTGAACACCGACTGGGCTTTGAACGACCACCTGAGCGCCAGCAACCAGCTGTACTACATCAAGAGCCGCCGTCACTGGCGCAACGCCGAGGACTACAGCTGGGATACCGGGCGCCAGCAGATGCTGCGCGGCAGCTACCTGCAGATCAAGCACAACCAGGAACAGTTCGGCGATCGCCAGGCATTCACCCTCGACCACAGGCTGTTTGGCCTGGCCAGCAAGACCGTGGTCGGCGCCGAGTACAACAAGGTCCGCTTCAACATCGACAGCAACGCACCCTACAACGATGCAGGCAGTGACTACATCGACCCGTGGCAGCCGCAACCGGGTTGGTTTCACAGCGCCTCGCCGCTGCGCCCGCAAACCCTGTCCACCACCCACACCTTTGCCCTGTTCGCCGAAAACCGCCTGCAGTTGAGCGATCGGCTGTCACTGGTTACCGGCGTGCGCCGCGACCAGAACCACATCGTCCAGGAGAAACTGACCACCGACAGCCGCAGCGACCGCAGCCTGCAAGGGGGCAACTGGCGTGCCGGGCTGGTGTTTGCGGTCAGCGACGACCTGTCGCTGTATGGCCAGTACTCCACCAGCGAGGACGGGGTCAACAACCTCATCAGCCTCAGCGCCAACCAGATGCACTACGACCTGACCGAGGCCAGACAGACCGAGGTGGGGCTGAAGCAGCGCTTCTGGGAGGGGCGTGGCGAATGGACATTGGCGGCCTACCACATCGTCAAGAAGAAGCTGCTGGTGGATGACCCGATCACGCACGAGAAGCAGCAGGCTGGCCAGCAGACGTCCGACGGCCTGGAGGCAACCCTGGAACTGGCGCTGGCGCACCAGTGGCAGGTGTCGGCCAACGCGGCGATCGTGCGCGCAAGGTATGACGACTTCGACGAAATGGTCGGTGCCGTGGCGCAGGACCGTGCGGGCAATCACCCGGCCAATGTCCCGCGGCGTACCGCCAACCTGTGGCTGAGCAAAGGCTTCGGCCAGCGGCTGGAGGCCGGCATTGGCGCGCGTTATGTGGACGAACGATATGCCGATACCGCCAACACCCAAAGCGCCCCCGGCTACACCGTGGTCGATGCCGACATCGGCTGGCAGGTGTTGCCGGATGTGCGGCTGGGGTTGCAGTTGAACAACCTGTTCGACCGTGAGTATGTGCAGTCGGCGTTCAGTGGCCAGCAGTGGTTGATGGGGATGCCACGGTCGTACTTTGCGACGGTGGATTACAGCTTCTGACCTGAACTGCCTGCACCGGCCTCTTCGCGGGCTTGCCCGCTCCCACAGGTACTGCAAAGGTTTCAGAATGGGTGAAATTCCTGTGGGAGCGGGCAAGCCCGCGAAAGGGCCGGTACAGGCCCCACAAAAACAGTTACCAACTCACCACCATTTAGTTATAAGATAACGTTTCAGTTGACATCCATTCCTATCAGCGAATTCCCATGACAAGCGCCAGTGCCACCCCCACCCTGCTCACCCAGCGCCTGCAGAGCATCGATGCCCTGCGCGGCCTGGTGATCCTGTTCATGCTCCTGGACCACGTCCGCGAAACCTTCTTCCTGCACCGCCAGGTCAGCGACCCGATGGCCATCGATACCACCGAGCCTTCGCTGTTCTTCAGCCGCACCCTGGCCCACCTGTGCGCGCCGGTGTTCGTCATGCTGACCGGGCTGTCGGCCTGGCTGTACGGCGAGAAACACCAGGGCCGCGGCGATGTCTCGGCGTTCCTGTTCAAGCGCGGGCTGTTCCTGGTGGTGCTGGAATTCACCCTGGTCAACTTCGCCTGGACGTTCCAGCTGCCACCCAGCGTCATCTACCTGCAGGTGATCTGGGCCATCGGCGTGAGCATGATCGCCCTGTCGCTGCTGGTCTGGTTGCCACGCGCCGCCCTGATCGCCCTGGGCGCAATCATCATCGCCGGCCACAACCTGCTCGATGGCCTGCACTTCGGCGTCGAATCAGCCTTGCATGTGCCTTGGGCGATCCTGCATGACCGGGGTTGGCTGGAGTACTCCGAAAGCCTGCGCCTGCGTACCTCTTACCCGGTGCTGCCGTGGATCGGTGTCATCGCCCTGGGCTATGGCCTGGGCCCATGCTTCGCCCGTGCCAGCGAGGCCGGCCAACGCCAGCATCGCCTGCTGCTGGCCGGGCTGATCGCGCTGCTGGGCTTTGTTGCGCTGCGCCTGGTCAACGGCTACGGCGAGGCGCCGTGGAGCGCTTACCCGACCGTCACGCAAACCCTGATGAGCTTCTTCAACATCACCAAATACCCGCCGTCGCTGCTGTTCCTGGCCCTGACCCTGGGCTGCGGCCTGCTGTTGCTGCGCGCCTTCGAACGCGCCGGCCAGGCCCGGTGGATCAGTGCCCTGGCGGTGTTCGGCGCGGCACCGATGTTCTTCTACCTGCTGCACCTGTATGTGCTGAAGCTGCTGTACCTGGCCAGCGTGGCGCTGTTTGGCCACAACCATGGCGACTACTTCGGCTTCGACGGCATCCCTGCGGTGTGGCTGGGGGCAGCGCTGCTGGCGGTTTCGCTGTACCTGCCGGTGCGCTGGTTCGCCCGCCTGAAGGCGCAGCGGCGCGACATCACCTGGCTGAAGTACTTTTGAAAAGCGTTTTCACCCGGCGGCACGATGGTCTACCATGCCGGCCGCCGGTTTCCACCACGGAATCAATAGGGAATCCCAAGCCCGCCAATTCGGGCCAAACGGAACTGCCCCCGCAACTGTAGGTGCCGAGCCTGCTCCATCGATGCCACTGGGCCACGAACCCGGGAAGGCCGGAGCCAGGCCATGACGCACCAGTCAGGAGACCTGCCGGCCTACATTCACCAACCGGCGGGGTGTCCGGGATTGGCCATCAGTGTTGCCCCTGCCGCCAGCGGGGGCTCGGCGATGCCTGTCCGTGCGTTCCTCACCCGAACTGTCCGATAGGAGATCGCCCAGCATGCTGCCCCGTTTTGCCACCCTGCTCGCCGGCCTCGGCCTCACCGGCCTGGCCCAGGCTGCTGCCACCCATTACCCGCTGACGGTCGACAACTGCGGCAAGCCGCAAACCTTCGCCCAGGCGCCGCAACGCACGGTCACCATTGGCCAGGCCGGTACCGAGATGCTCTACGCGCTGGGGCTGGGCGACAAACTTGCAGCCACCTCGCTGTGGTTCAACAACGTGCTGCCCGAGTACCAGATGCAGAACGCCAAGGTGCCACGCCTGGCCGACAACGAACCCAGCTTCGAGGCGGTAGTGGGCAAGCGCCCGCAACTGGTGACGGTGCAGTTCGAATGGATGGTCGGTGCCCAGGGCGTGGTCGGCACCCGCGAGCAGTTCGATGAACTGGGCATCCCCACCTACCTGCTGCCGTCGGACTGCGAAGGCAAGGACAACCTGGTGGGCGCCGATGGCACCCGCCTGCAGGCGTTCCAGGTCGACACCATCTACAAGAGCGTCAGCCAGCTGGCGGCAATCTTCGACGTGCAGGACCGTGGCACGGCCCTGAATACCGAGCTCAGAAGCCGCCTGGACAGTGCCAGGGCGCAACTGGCCGACAAGGACCTGGCCGCCACCTCGGCGCTGTTCTGGTTCTCCAGCGCCGACCTGCACACCGACCCCTACGTGGCGGGCCGCCAGGGGGTCGCCGACTTCATGCTGCGTACCCTCGGCGTGCGCAACGTGGTCGAGTCCAGCGAAGAATGGCCGACCGTAGGTTGGGAAACCCTGGCCAAGGCCAACCCCACCTGGCTGATCATTGCCCGCATGGATCGCCGCCGCTACCCCGCCGACGACTACGAGAAGAAGCTGGCATTCCTGCGTAGCGACCCGGTAACGCGCAACATGGACGCGGTGAAGCACGACCGCATCATCATCCTCGACGCCGACGCCATGCAGGCCGGCATTCGCTTGTTCAGCGGCCTGCAGACGCTGGCTGCCGCCTTCGCCAGCGGCAAAGCAGCCCAGTGATGATGCGCCTGCTACCCTGCATCGCCGTTGCCCTGGCCGCCCTGTTGGCAGCCCTGCTGGCCGGCACCGCCATCGGCGAAACCAACCTGTCGCCCGGCGTGGTCAGCCAGGTGCTGGCCAACCACCTGTGGCAGGCCGGCTACCCGGTCGACCCGATCGACGCCGGCATCGTCTGGAACTACCGCCTGCCCCGCACCCTGGTTGCTGCGGCCTGCGGCGCCGGCCTTGCCACCTGCGGCGTGATCCTCCAGGCACTGTTGCGCAACCCGTTGGCCGAGCCTTACCTGCTGGGGCTGTCTGCCGGCGCCTCGACCGGTGCGGTGCTGGTGGGCCTGCTGGGCTTCGGCAGCCTGGCGCTGAGCATGTCTGGCGGCGCCTTCATCGGCGCCCTGGCAGCGTTCGCCCTGGTACTGGTACTGGCCCGGGCAGCCGGCCCCAGCAGCAACAATGCCCAGGTGATCCTTGCCGGAATCGCCGGCTCGCAACTGTTCAACGCCCTTACCGCCTTCCTCATCACCATGTCGGCCACCGCCGAGCAGGCACGCGGCATCCTGTTCTGGCTGCTGGGCAACCTCAGTGGCGTACGTTGGCCTTCGGTGTGGCTGGCCGTGCCGGTTGTACTGTTCGGGCTGCTGGTGTGCCTGTGGCATCGCCGTGCCTTGGATGCCTTCACCTTCGGTGCCGACTCGGCGGCGTCGCTCGGCATCCCGGTGCGGCGTACCCAGTTGCTGCTGATCAGCTGCGCGGCGCTGGTGACCGCCGTGATGGTGTCCATCGTCGGCGCCATCGGTTTTGTCGGGCTGGTGATCCCGCATGCCCTGCGCCTGCTGCTAGGCCCCGGGCACAGCCGCCTGCTGCCCGCCAGCGCACTGGGCGGGGCACTGTTCCTGATTGCCGCCGACATCCTGTCGCGCACCTTGATCCCTGGCCAGGTGATCCCGGTTGGCGTGGTCACCGCGCTGCTCGGCGCACCGGTCTTCGCGTTGATCCTGATCAGCCGCCGGGGGCGCCCATGACGGTCATGACGGCGGTACGGATGGCCCCCTTGAGTTGCCAGAACCTGGGGCTGCAACTGGCCGGCAATATCGTGCTCAGCAATATCGAACTGAGCGTTGTCGCCGGTGAAACCCTGGGCATCGTCGGCCCCAACGGCTCCGGCAAATCCTCGCTGCTGAAGGTGCTGGCCGGGCTGCGCAAGCCAGGCAACGGCGGCGTGCAACTGCTGGGGGAACCGCTCGCACGGTTGCCCCGCCGCCGGGTCGCCCAGGCCTTGGCGCTGGTCGAACAGCAGGCCGACACCCTCGATGCGATCAGCGTGTTCGATGCCGTTGCCCTGGGCCGCACCCCCTGGCTGTCGGCGCTGGCGCCGTTCTCCCGGGAGGACCACGCGATCGTCGAACAGGCCCTGGCCGACCTCGACGCCCTGCACCTGCGCACACGCCTGTGGGGGTCGCTGTCGGGTGGCGAACGCCAGCGCGTGCACATCGCCCGTGCTTTGGCACAGCGGCCGCAGGTGCTGCTGCTGGACGAGCCGACCAACCACCTGGATATCCAGCACCAGCTGAGCCTGTTGCAGCAGGTGCAGGCCTTGCCGGTGACCACCCTGGTGGCCCTGCACGACCTCAACCAGGCGCTCACCTGCGACCGCATCGCGGTGCTCGACAAGGGCCGCCTGGTCGCCCTCGGCAAACCGCTCGAGGTGCTTACACCCGAGCGCCTGCTGAACACCTTCGGCGTGCACGCCCATTACCTCATCGACCCTTTCGACGGCGCGCGCATCCTGCGTTTTCGCGCCCCCTGAACAGGAAGTTCTGCCCATGTCGCGCTCTGTCCCTTTGCTGCTCGCCAGCGCCCTGCTCGCCCCCCCTGCACTGGCCGACTCCGCCCAGTCGCAAAGCAACGGTTTTGTCGAGGATGGCCGCTGGAGCCTGCTCAACCGCAGCGTATTCGACCAGCGCGATTACAAACACGGCGGGCGCAACAGTGCCGGGCGCAACGCCTACAAGCCGCGCAATGAACGTAGCGGCAAGGCCGAGGAATGGGCCTATGGCCTGATGGGCACCTTCCGGTCCGGTTTTACCCAGGGGCTGATCGGTGTCGGGGTCGACGCCCACGCCTACCTGGGCGTGCAACTCGATAGCGGCGGCGGGCGCGTGGGCAAGGCACGCTTGCTCGGGGTGGATAACGAGGGGCACCCGAAGAACGAATACAGCCGTGCCGGCGCGGCACTGAAACTGCGCATGTCCGATACCGTGCTGTCCTACGGTGAGCAACGGGTCAAGACCCCGGTGTTCAGCTCGTCCGATAGCCGCCTGCTGCCCGAGACCGCGACCGGGTTCTTCCTTGACAGTACCGAGTTCGACAACCTCAGGCTGGTGGCAGGGCATTTCAACGAGAACGCCGACCGCAATGCTTCCAGCCACGATCAGGGTTTCGTGGTGAACTACTCCAATGGCCGCCAGGGCAACAGCTTCGACCTGGCCGGCGTGGTGTGGAACCCCGGCGCCGTCTTCAGCGGCAGCCTGTACACCTCACGCTACCAGGACAGCTGGAACCAGCATTACCTGGGCAGCACCCTCAGCCATGCCCTGGATGAGCGCCGCAGCCTCACCCTCGACCTCAACCTGTACCGCACCACCGACACCGGCAAGGCGCTGTCCGGGCACATCGACAACACCACCTGGAGCCTGGTCTCGCGTTACGACCACGGGCCGCACGGTTTCAGCCTGGGCTGGCAGCAGGTGGACGGCAACACGCCGTTCGACTACGTGACGCGAGGGGCAATCTTCATTGCCAACGCGGTGCAGATGTCGGACTTCAACGCACCAAACGAAAAGTCGTGGCAGGCGCGCTATGACCTGAACATGGGCGCCTATGGCGTACCGGGGTTGAACCTGACGGCGTTGTACGTGCGCGGGTTCGATATCGACGGCAGCCATGTCGACCCTGCGGGCGGGTATGCCTACCTGGGTTATGGCAAGGGGGGCAAGCATTGGGAGCGCGACCTGGAGGCCCGGTATGTGGTGCAGAGCGGCAAGGCCAAGGGCACCGCGTTTTCGCTGCGGCATAACGTGCATCGGGGCAATACGGCGCAGGCGGAGCTGGATGGGGACCAGATACGGTTGGCGGTGGAATGGCCGTTGGGGGGTGGGTTCTGATGTTCCGCGTTGCCTGAATGGGGCTGCAAGGCAGCCCCCAAAATCCATCAGGCAACCACAACTGCCGTATAATCGGCAGCACTCACTGCCCAACCAGGCCACGCCATGCCTCGCTTCCAGAAGTTGCTGCTGCCCCTGCTGCTGACTGCAGCCCTCACCGCCTGCGACCAGAAACCCTCCCGCGAAGAACAGATCCTGGCCCAGTTGCCGCTGCAGGATGCCTACACGCACAATATCGAGCGCATGGCCGCGCTGCTCGGCCGCACGCACCCGCAGCTGTCGCAAGCGACCATCCAGAGCGTGCTGCGCAAGCACCTGACCGTCGAGGACCAGCGCCAGGACCTGTTCCGCCTGTACAGCGAAAAGAACTTCAGCAATGCCGAATTCGCCACCATCGTCGAGGCCACCCAAGACCCGGCCAAGGCCCGCGCCCTGGAAGACACCGAGGCCGGCAAGCGCCTGAGCGAGAAGCTCACCGCCCTGATGCGCGAATCGGCCCGCGACGCGAAGGTGCAGGCCCTGGCCGAGCAGCGCATGCAGCAGGTTGAAGACGAGCTGGACGCGCTGGAAAACCCAGGCTCCTGAACGCGGTTCCCCACTGCGCCCATAAGGCGTAACGTTGTACCCATTTCGTAGCCGTTTTCGATCATCCGAGGTCAGGATTGCCACACGCCAAGCACGGACTGCGTCTGGATCTACGCACACTCATTCTGGTGCTTTGCGCCCTTACCGCCGTGGTCATGCTGTGCGCCAGCTATTTTGCCAGCTACCGGGTGCAACGCCAGCTGCTGATCGACCACGCCCTGGAAGCCAACCGGGTGTATGCGATGAAGCTGGCCAGCATCACCGAGACCTTTATCGGCAACGCCTTGCAGCAGCTGTCGTTCAGCGCTGGCGTGCAAGGCCGCCAGCTGGGCGACGCCGTCGCCCTGCAGGCGGAGACCGAGCGTGTGCTGAACCAGAGCATGGCCTTCAATTCCACGTTCGTGATCGATGCCAACGGGGTGCTGCTGGCGATATCCCCTGCACACTTGCGGCACATGGTCGGCAGGCACATGCATTCGCCCGGTGTCCAGAAGGCACTGCAGGTGCGCCGCCCACTGGTTTCGACGCCCTACATGTCAGCGGCCAACAACCTGGTGGTGGCGCTGTCGCAACCCATTTTCGACAGCAACGGCAGCTACCTGGGGTATGTCGGCGGCAGCCTGTACCTGCGTGAACGCAATATCCTCAACAGCCTGCTGGGCGAGCATTTCTACAAGGACGGTTCCTACCTGTACGTGGTCGACCGCAATCGCCGTCTGTTGTATCACCCCGACAGCCAGCGCGTGGGGACAGTGGTGGAAGGCAATGAATTGATCGACCAACTGTCAACGCTGGGCAGTGGTACCCGGCAACTGACCAACAGCCTCGGTGTGGAAATGCTCGCTGGCTTCGCCACCGTGCCCAGTGCCGGTTGGGGCGTGGTGGCGCAGCAGCCGCTGACCCAGACAGTCATGCCACTGAGCCACCTGATCCTCAACGTGGTCGGCACCTCTGCGCCATTGGCGCTGGTGGGCAGCGTGCTGCTGTGGTGGCTGGCCATGACCATCGCCCGGCCGCTGTGGCAGCTGGCCGCTGGCGCCCGCTCGATGGACCGGGCCGGCACTGCCGAGCGCCTGCATCGGGTGCCGGCCTGGTACTTCGAGGCGGCCGAGCTGAAGCGCGCGCTGCTGTTCGGGCTGAACCTGCTGCATGAACGCATCGGCCGGCTCAACCGCGACGCCCAGACCGACCCGCTGACCGGCCTGGGCAACCGCCGCAGCCTGGAATTCAACCTGTCGCTGCTGGAAGCCGAGGGGCGCGCATTTGCGGCCATCGTGCTGGATGTCGACCATTTCAAGCGGGTAAACGACTGCCACGGGCACGAGATGGGTGACCAGGTGCTGCGCCGGCTGGCGGAACTGATGCGCCGCTGCTGCCGCGAGGGTGACCTGCTGTGCCGCACCGGCGGCGAGGAGTTCCTGATGCTGCTGCCGGGGGCCAATCTGGAGGTTGCGACAGCGGTGGCCGAACGGCTGCGGGTGACGGTGCAGGATACGCCGGTGGAGCCGGTGGGGGCGGTGACGGTGTCGCTGGGGGTGGCGCGTTGGGATGGCGAGGCCGAGAGCGAACCGGGGGATGCATTGAGCGCGGCTGACCGGGCGCTTTACCGGGCCAAGCAGGAGGGGCGCAATCGGGTAGTTGTTGCCTGAGCGCCCTTGCTTGCCTGTGCCGGCCTCTTCGCGGGTAAACCCGCTCCCACAGGTAACCTGCTGCCCTCAAGGACAAAGCATCGGGTGGCGATCACCGAAACCCGCTATCGCAACCTGCACCTGGTGACCGCCAGCCCCGACCTCAGCGACCTGCAAGGCAAGCTGGAGAGCAAGTTCAAGATCAACACAAAACCACTCCGCCTTTGAAAGCCGTGCACGGCCTGGTGTCGCGATGAGCTGCAAAACAGCCCCGAAATATCAAGCCAGAACCACTACCCGACCGTTCATCCGGATGGTAGATTCGCCGCCATGAAAATCACCCGGCATACCCGCACGCTGACAGCCTGGACACTCTACGCCTGCGTCCTGTTCAGCCTGGTTCTGTGCGGCCTGCACCATGGCCAGATGGGTGGCCTGCGCCTGGCCGGCCTGGAAGGCGGTTTCTGCTCGATCAACAGCGAACACGGCGTTGCCATCGACCTGGACGGCGCCGGCGGCGAGCAGCACATGGCCCAGCTCGATTGCCCGGTGTGCTCCTCGTTCGGCCTGGCCGTGCCGCTCAGCAGCGGCGGCTGGTCGTTCACCCCTACGCAAGCCGTGGCCAGCTCGCCCATCGTGATGCGCAGCTGGGCGCAACCGCCGCCGCGCTATCAACGCCCCGCCCTCAACCCCCGCGCCTCCCCCGTCGCTTTCCCCGCAGCCGTACTTCATTTCGCCTGACCT
This sequence comes from Pseudomonas sp. B10(2017), assembly GCF_002113295.1. NCBI lineage: Bacteria > Pseudomonadati > Pseudomonadota > Gammaproteobacteria > Pseudomonadales > Pseudomonadaceae > Pseudomonas > Pseudomonas sp. B10(2017). The sequence continues at coordinate 163,665 of NZ_NEJU01000005.1, read as the reverse complement.
CAGCCGGGCGCGCCTGACTGCGCGCGCTCGCGGTCAGCCATGACCTTTGCGTGGAAGACACACCAACATGCTTCGCAATACCTCCCTGGTGCTCCTCATGGGCACCTGCAACCTTGCCTGGGCGGATGCTGCCCCGGTGGAACTGAGCGCCACCACCATTGACGGTGAACGCGACGCCGCCAGCGGCGTGCAACTGGACGAGCCGATCCGCACCGGCTCGCGCCTGGGCCTCACCGCGCGGGAAACGCCGGCCTCGGTCAGTGTCTCGGACCGCCGCCTGATCGAGGAGCGCGGCGCCAAGGACAGCCAGGACGTGATCAACGCCATGACCGGCGTCAACGCCTCGGCCAACCCCGGCTTTGGCGGCTTCGTGGCCTACCGCGGCTTCACCCAGAACCAGGTTACCCAGTTGTACAACGGCATCAACCTGGGGTACAGCAGCGCCACGCGGCCAGTGGATGCCTGGGTGCTCGACCGCATCGAACTGATCGGCGGACCATCGTCGTTCCTGCATGGTGCGGGCGCGGTGGGCGGCTCGATCAACTACATCACCAAACTGGCCAGCCGCGACCAGCAGACCATCGACGGCCGTATCCGCCATGGCAGCTTCGACGACAGCGAAGTGGCGTTCGGCATCAACCAGGCACTGGCCAGCAACCCCGCCGATGCCCGCCATTTCATGCGCCTGGACTTCAGCCGCGGGCATGGCAACGGCTACGTCGACCGCAACGAACGGCACACCGACAGCCTGGCCCTCTCGTTGCTGAGCGACCTGACGCCCAACCTCACCCACACCCTGGCCCTGGAATACCAGGAAGACCGCGAAGACAGCCCTTACTGGGGCTCGCCGATCCTGCCCGGGCGCAGCACGATGAAGATCGACAACAGCCGCCGCTTCGAAAACTACAACGTCGGCGACGGGCGCTACGAGCAGCGGGTACGCTGGCTACGCTCGATCCTCGACTACCAGCTCAGCGACAGCACCAGCGTGCAGAACACGCTTTACCACTACAACGCCCAGCGCGATTACCGCAACCTCGAACGCTACAGCTACACCGACGATGGCAGGGTACGACGCAGCAGCCCTTATCTGCAGCGCCACGACCAGAACTTGCTGGGCGATCGCATCGAGCTGCGCCATGACAACCAGCTGTTCGGCCTGGCCAGCCAGTGGTCGCTGGGGCTGGAGTACTCGCGCATGCGCCAGACCCTCTACCCCACCTCGAGCAGCTGGAGCGACGTGGTCGATGCCGAGCACTTCGACCCCGGCAGTTTCGACGACATCCCCGGGGTGAATGCCGGCCTGACCAAGCAACGCCGCCACGAGGTGATCAACCGCGCGGTGTTTGCCGAAAACCGCCTGCAACTCACCGAGCGCCTGGCCTTGCTGACCGCGCTACGCTACGACTACCTGGACATGCAGGTGACCAACTACGGCGCGGTAACGCCAACCTCGCCGGCGTTCTTCGAACGGCGCTGGGAACCGCTTTCCGGGCGTATCGGCCTGACCTATGCGCTGACCCCGTCCGCCAGCGTCTATGCGCAGTACAGTACCTCTGCCGACTTGCCGGCCGGCTCGCTGGCGGCAGCGACCTATTCCAACGTCGGGCTGTTCGACCTGTCCAAGGGCGAGCAGTGGGAAGTGGGCAGCAAGTTCGACTTTCTCGACGGGCGCGGCGCGGCGACGCTGGCGCTGTACCAGATCGTGCGCAAGGACTTTGCCGTGCGCGACTCCAACGACGCCAATCAGACAGTCCAGGCCGGGCAGCAGACCTCGCGTGGTGTCGAGGTGTCCGGGCGCCTGCAGGTGACGCCGAAGCTGCTGGCCGAGGCCAACTATGCCTATGTCGACGCGCAGTACGACGAGTTCAACGAGGCGGTCAACGGCGTGTCGGTATCGCGCAAGGGCAACGCCCCGGTGAACGTACCGGCCAACGTCGCCAACCTGTGGCTGAACTACAGCCTGACCCCGGCGTGGTCGTTGGGGGCAGACGCGCGCTACGTGGGCTCGGTGTATGCCGACAACGCCAACAGCCTCAAGGCCCCGGCGTACACCCTGTTCGGCGCGTTCGCCCGCTACCGGCTGGATGAACACACCACGCTGACCGGGCGGGTACGTAACCTGACCGACGAGGTGTATGCCAAGCAGGCCTACAACAGCCAGTACTACATGGGGCCGCCGCGCACCTTCGAACTGGCGCTGGACATGCGTTTCTGAGCGCAAGGCCTGTCTTGCATGAACATCCCGGCCTGCATTGGCTCTTGTGGGAGCGGCCTTGCGTCGCGAAAGGGCCGCAAAGCGGCCCCGGCGATGTCAGTGGCGAAGCTGCAATCGAGGGGCTGCTGCGCAGCCCTTTCGCGACACAAGGCCGCTCCCACAGTGGACCGCGCCAAGCGAACAGCTCGCGGTTGAATCAGGTATCCCGAGGTCGCCCTCGACAAAGCGCCTTCCAGCGCCCGGCTATCTACTGGCAAGCACAACAATGATGGCGCAGCCCGACCGCGCCACTTTCATCATGCCTGCCAATGGAACCGGAGAGCACTCGCATGCCCGCACCTCACGAGGTATCCCCCGCCACCCTGCGCCGGGTGATCGCCGCCTCGGCCATCGGCAATTTCGTCGAATGGTTCGACTTCGCCGTCTACGGCTTTCTCGCTACCCTGATCGCCAGCCAGTTCTTCGCCAGCGAAGACGCCAGCGTGGCCTTGCTCAAGACCTTTGCGGTGTTCGCCGTGGCCTTCGCCCTGCGTCCGCTGGGTGGCATCGTGTTCGGCGCGCTGGGTGACCGCCTGGGGCGCAAGCGCATCCTGTCGCTGACCATCCTGCTGATGGCCGGCTCGACGACCCTCATCGGCCTGCTGCCAACCTACGCCAGCATCGGCCTGGCAGCCCCCGCGCTGCTGACCTTGGCGCGCTGCCTGCAGGGCTTTTCGGCCGGTGGCGAGTATGCCGGGGCCTGCGCCTACCTGATGGAGCACGCCCCCAACGACAAGCGCGCCTTCTATGGCAGCTTCGTGCCGGTGTCGACCTTTTCCGCCTTTGCCTGCGCGGCAGTGATCGCCTATGGCCTGGAAGCCAGCCTGTCGGCCGAGGCGATGAACGCCTGGGGCTGGCGCATCCCGTTCTTGATCGCCGCGCCGCTGGGGTTGGTCGGCCTGTACCTGCGCTGGCGCATGGAAGAAACCCCGGCGTTCCGCGAAGCCATCGCCCAGGGCAAGGAGCATGAACATTCGCCACTCAAGGAAACCCTGCGCAACCATGGCCGGGCGATCCGCAACCTGGGGGCCTTCATCTCACTGACCGCGCTGTCGTTCTACATGTTCACCACCTACTTCGCCACCTACCTGCAACTGGTCGGCAACCTGACCCGCGCGCAATCGCTGCTGGTAACCACCGTGGCCTTGCTGTTCGCCGCGGTCGGCTGCCCGCTGGCCGGGGCGTTCTCGGACCGCGTCGGCCGGCGCAAGACCATCGGCTTTACCTGCCTGTGGGTGATGCTGTGCGTGTTCCCGGCGTACTGGCTGGCCAGCTCCGGCTCGATGTCCGGCGCGCTGCTGGGGGTGATCCTGCTGGCGGTGGGGGCGTTGTGCAGTGGTGTTGTCACGGCGGCATTGCTCTCGGAAAGCTTCCCTACCCGCACCCGCTATACCGCTTCGGCAATTACCTACAACGTGGCCTATACGCTGTTTGGCGGTACCGCGCCGCTGGTTGCAACCTGGCTGATCGGGCAGAGCGGCAGCAGCCTGGCACCTGCGTTCTACCTGGTGGTGATTGCGCTGGTGGCCTTGGTGGGAGGGTTGGCGTTGCCGGAGACTTCGCGGATTTCGTTGCATGATGAGGCTGGTGGCGACAGTACAAGGGCTGGGGCTCGTCGTACTGTTTGAGAATTTGGGGCCGCTTTGCGGCCCATCGCCGGCAAGCCAGCTCCCACAAGGATTGCACTTGGCTTGAGGGCGATGGGCTGCACAGCCGCCCCAACTTCTCAGTCCTGCTGCACCTCTTCGCGCCGATATGCCCATTGATACAAGGCTGGCAACACCAGCAAGGTCAGTGCGGTGGAGGACAGAATCCCGCCAATCACCACGGTCGCCAGCGGCCTTTGCACCTCGGCCCCGGTCCCGGTAGCCAAGGCCATCGGGATGAACCCCAGCGACGCCACCAGTGCCGTCATCAGCACCGGCCGCAAGCGTGTCAGCGCGCCCTCCTCGACCGCGGCCCGCAGCGTGCGCCCTTGCTCCCGCAGGCCACGGATAAAGGCGATCATCACCAGGCCGTTGAGCACCGCCACTCCCGACAAGGCAATGAAGCCCACGCCAGCGGAAATGGACAACGGGATGCCCCGCAACCACAGCGCCAGCACGCCGCCGGTAAGGGCGAACGGGATGCCGGTGAACACCAGCAGGCCATCCCTGAGGTTGTTGAACATCATCAGCAACAGCGCCATGACGAGAAGCAAGGCCACCGGCACCACCACCTGCAGGCGCTCGGCCGCCGACTGCAACTGCTCGAACTGGCCACCCCAGCGGGTCCAGTAACCCGGCGGTATCTGCACCTGCTCGATCAGCGTCTGCTCGGCCTCTTCGACGAACGAGCCCAGATCACGTCCACGCACGTTGGCACTGACCACCACCACCCGCTTGCCATCCTCGCGGCTGACCTGGTTCGGCCCCAGCTGCAGGTTCAGCGTGGCTACCTGCGACAGCGGGATGAAGCCGATCTGCCCGGCACCGGCAGCCGAACCGGCCGGCACCGGAATCAGCAGGCTGGCCAGCCCGTCGACATCGGTGCGCAGGGTTTCCGACAGGCGCACCACCATGTCGAAACGGCGGTCACCTTCGTACAGCGTGCCGGCCTTACGGCCACCCATGGCAATGGCAACGGCGTCCTGCACGTCGCCCACGTTCAGGCCATGGCGGGCCGCGTTGTCGCGGTCTATATCGATGGTCAGCACCGGCAGGCCGGTAGTCTGCTCGACCTTTACCTCGGACGCGCCCGGCACACCTTGCAGGCTGCTGGCAATCTGCGCGGCTGTGCGGTTGAGCACGTCCATGTCATCACCGAACAGCTTCACCGCCACATCGCTGCGCACCCCGGAAATCAGCTCGTTGAAGCGCAGCTGGATCGGCTGCGACAGCTCGTGGTTGCTGCCCGGCACGCTGGCGGCGGCACGTTGTACCTCGGCGATCAGCTCATCACGCGGCTTGCCCGGGTCGACCCATTGCTCACGCGGACGCAGCATCACATAGGCGTCGGAAATGTTCGGCGGCATCGGGTCGGAGGCGATCTCGGCGGTGCCGGTGCGGGCAAACACCCGCTCCACTTCCGGCACCTGGGCGATGATCGCCTGTTCCAGGCGCTGCTGCATGTCGACCGACTGCGACAGGCTGGTGCCCGGCACGCGCAGGGCCTGCAGGGCGAAGTCGCCTTCGCTGAGGCTGGGGATGAACTCGCTGCCCATGCGGCTGGCCATCAACCCGGACAACAACACCAGGGTGGTGGCGGCGGCGAACGCCAGCTTGCGCCGGCCCAGCACCCAGGCCAGCACCGGGGCATAGCGCTGACGCGCCGTGCGCATTATCAGGCCTTCCTCTTCCTTGACCTTGCCGGTGACGAACAGGGCAATTGCCGCCGGCACGAAGGTAACCGAAAGGATCATGGCACCGAGCAGCGCAATGACCACGGTAAAGGCCATAGGGTGGAACATCTTGCCCTCCACGCCGGTCAGGGCAAAGATCGGCAGGTACACCACCATGATGATCAGTTGGCCATAGATCAGCGGCCGACGGGCCTCACGGGCGGCAGCGAACACTTCATGGAAGCGCTCGGTGCGGGTCAGCATACGGCCATGGCGTTGCTGGGCGTGGGCCAGGCGGCGGATGGCGTTCTCGACGATCACCACCGCGCCGTCGACGATGATGCCGAAGTCCAGTGCGCCCAGGCTCATCAGGTTGGCGCTGACCTTGTTGCTGAACATGCCGGTGAAGGTGAACAGCATCGACAGCGGAATGACCATGGCGGTGATCAGCGCAGCGCGGATGTTGCCCAGGAACAGGAACAACACGGCGATGACCAGGATGGCGCCTTCGACCAGGTTCTTCTTCACCGTGGCGATGGCCTTTTCCACCAGGTTGGTGCGGTCGTACACCGTCACCGCGACCACGCCCTTGGGCAGGTTGCGGTTGATCTCGACCAGCTTGGCGGCAACCGCCTGCGACACCGTGCGGCTGTTCTCGCCAATCAGCATGAACACCGTGCCTAGCACCACTTCCCTGCCGTTTTCGGTGGCCGCGCCCGAGCGCAGTTCCTCGCCCAGGCCAACCTGAGCAACATGGCTGACGCGGATTGGCGTGCCATCGACACTGGAGATGACGATGTTGGCGATGTCTTCGGCCGAGGCCACCTGGCCTGGCGCGCGAATCAGCAACTGCTCGCCATTGCGCTCGATGTAGCCGGCGCCGACGTTGGCGTTGTTGCGCTCCAGCGCCGCGATCAGGTCGTTGAAGGTGAGTTTGTAGGCCGCCAGGCGCTTGGGCTCCGGTGCAATCAGGTATTGCCTGGCATGGCCGCCGATGCTGTTGACCTCGGCGACCCCGGGCACGTTGCGCAGCTGCGGCTTGATGATCCAGTCCTGGATTACCCGCAAGTCGGACGGGGTGTAGGGCGTGCCGTCTTCCTTCAGCGCGCCCTGCTCGGCTTCCACCGTCCACAGGAAGATTTCACCCAGCCCGGTGGAAATCGGCCCCATGCCCGCTTCGATGCCGTCGGGCAGCTGCTCACGCGCCACTTGCAGGCGCTCGTTGACCAGCTGGCGGGCGAAGAACAGGTCGGTGCCGTCGTCGAAAATGACCGTGACCTGCGACAGGCCCGAGCGCGACAGCGAGCGGGTCTGCTTGAGCCCCGGCAGGCCGGCCATGGCGGTCTCGATGGCGAAGGTGATGCGCTGCTCGGTCTCCAGCGGCGAATAGCCGGGCGCGGCGGTATTGATCTGCACCTGGACGTTGGTGATGTCCGGTACAGCGTCGATCGGCAGTTTCTGGTAGCTGTGGATACCCACCGCGGCCATCAGGACCACGGCCAGCATCACCACCAGGCGCTGCTCGATGGCGAATTGGATCAGGCGTTCGAACATGCAGGCGTTCCCGTGATCAATGACTGTGCTCGGCCGAGCCTTTGCCCAGCTCGGACTTGAGGACAAAGCTGCCGGCAGCGGCCACCTGCGTGCCGGCGGCAAGGCCGGTGGTGATTTCCACCTGGCCGGCATCGCGGCGGCCGGTCGTTACCGGGCGGGCCTCGAAACCTTCCTCGGTACGGGCAAACACCACGGTCTGCTCCTCCCAGGTTTGCAGTGCGCTTTGCGGTACCACCACAGCGGCGTTGAAGCGTTCGACGCTGACCGCGACATTGACGAACAGCCCTGGGCGCCAGGCGCCGTTGGGGTTGGCCAGCGTGGCGCGGACAGTGGCAGCACGGTTCTGCTCGCCGAGCAGGCTGCCGACGTAGTTGATCTTGCCCTCGACCCGGGCGCCCAGGTCCGGCGCGCTGACCGTGACGTTGCGGCCGGTTGTCACCTTGTCCAGGTCGCGCGGGGCGACGGCGAAGGTGGCCCAGACCCGGCTCAGGTCAGACAGGGTGAAGGCATTGCTGGTCTCATCGACCACCTCGCCCACGGTCAGATGCTTTTCCACCACCACGGCATCGAACGGCGCGCGCAGTTCATAGCGGTTGCCGGCTCCGGCCGGGCCCACGGCGGCGACTTTCTGCCGGGCGTTGGCCAAGGCAATCTCGGCTTCCTGCAACACCTGACGGGCCTGCAGGTAATCCTGCTCGGCGCTGATGCGTTCCTGCCACAGCTGCTGTTCGCGCTGGAAGGTCAGGCGCGCCAGTTCCAGGCGGCGCTGGGCAGCCTGTTGTTCGCTGCGCAGGTCGGAAATCTGCTGGCTTGCAATTACCGCCAGCACCTCACCACGCTTGACCGCCTGGCCCAGTTCGGCTTGCACCGACTCGACCACACCGGGCACGCGTGGCACGACATGGGCGGTGCGGTCCTCGTCGAAGCGGATTTCACCCGGGAAGCTGATGGCGGTGCCCAGTTCACGAGGGCCGGCATCGGCCAGTTGCACACCGGCAGCTTCGATCTGGGCGATGGACAGGTGCAACTTGCCCGCCTCTTCTTCGTGACCTTCGCCGGCCTGTTCCTCGCCGTGGCCGTGGCTGTCTTCGCCGTGGTCGTCGTGCCGGGTTTCAGTGCTTGAGGCGTTGCCGAGGTTGCCGGTCCAGGCCAGGCCACCCAGGCCAAGCGCGGCAATGGTGGCAGCCAGAATGGCTATCTTGCGTGGGTTAGTCATTGTTGCTCCTGCTGTTCAATTTGTTGCTCAGGCCATCGAGGTCGCCATAGATCCGCTCGACCTGCGCCCGCGCGTCGGTCGCCGAGGCCAGTGCGTCGAGGTACAACCCGCGCGCCTCGATCAGCGTGCGCTGGGCGTCGAGCACATCAAGGAAGGCGAACTTGCCCATTTCGAAACCACGTGTGGCGGTGTCCACGGCCTGCTGGGCAGACGGCAGGATGGTGCGGTCATAGGCCTGCACTTCCTGCATGGCCGTGGCCCACTGGCTGACGGCGCTGCGGGTTTCACTGCGCAGGCGCAGCCCCACGGCGTTGCGCAGGTCACGCGCCTGGTCGGCACGGCGGGCCGCGGCCAGCACGTTGCCCTGGTTGCGGTCGAACAGCGGCAAGGGCATCGACAGGCCCACCACATTGACCCTCTCGCGGTCTTCGCGGCTGTACTGGCTGCCAAGGCTGACGGTGAGGTTGGGAATGCGCAGAGCCTTTTCCGACCCCAGGGAGGCTTCGCCGCGCTCGACCTGGGCGGCGGCCAGGCGCCATTCAGCCGTTTGCTCGACCTGGTCGAGCAGGGTGTCGGCGCTGGGCGCATCACCGGGGGACAGGTTGGCTGCCAGCAACTGGTCGAAGCTTGCCAGCGGGCTACCGGTCAACCGTGCCAGGGCCTGGTAGGCCACACTGCGCTGGGTTTGCGCACGGCGCACTTCGGCCTGGGCCTGGGCCAGCTGCACCTGGGCTCGGGTAGCCTCCACTGGCGATGACTGGCCAGCACTCACCCGCCCCTGCACCACCCGCAGCCCACGCTCGGTCAACGCCTGCGATTGCTGCGCCAGCTCCAGCGCGGTCTGCGCGCGCAGGGCCGCGTGGAAGGCCTGCACCACATCGGCGCGCAGGCCGTTGCGCTGGCGCTCCAGGTCCAGCTGGGCAATGGCCTGACCGGCACCGGCCACGGCAATGCGTGCGCCGCGTTTGCCACCCAGCTCCAGCGGTTGGCTGAGGGTGACGGTGGTGGTGCTGGTGTCCCGGCGGGTGTCCTCGACCTCCCAGGACAGTTCCGGGTTGGGGATCAGCCCCGCCTGGCGCCGCTCGCCGTCGGCAATGCCGATTTCCCGGCTGGCCGCTGCCAACTCCGGGTTCTGGGCAAAGGCGGCGTCAAGCGCCTGGGGCAGGCTCAGGCTCTGGCTGGCCTGGGCGCTGGCGACACCCGCCAGCAAAAGGCTGAGCAAGGCGGTCTTGCGGGGGATGGGCACGGAAAAGGTCCTCGTCGGCGAGCTTTGGCGAGGGACTTTAGAAAGCCGTGCTTATCGGAGCGGTGGCGGGAAAATTACAATTTTGTAATCCAGCTGCTCCTACAGGGGTATGTACATGCTGAGGGTTCGATAATCGCCCACTTTCCCGGTACAGCGGTTTAGTCCAATTGACTAAACTAACTAGACGGTACAAAACTAGGTGCATCCAACAACAACAAAGCGATGCCCGTAATGAAGCCCATTATTCTCGTGCTCAACGGCCCCAACCTGAACATGCTGGGCACCCGCGAGCCTGCCCAGTACGGCTACGAAACCCTCGCCGACCTGGCCCGGGGTTGCGCCGATACTGCCCATGCCCATGACCTGGAAATCGAATTCCGCCAAACCAACCACGAAGGCGAACTGATCGACTGGATCCATGCTGCCCGTGGCCGCTGTGCCGGCATCGTGATCAACCCCGGTGCCTGGACCCACACCTCGGTAGCCATCCGCGATGCACTGGTGGCCAGTGAAGTGCCGGTCATCGAAGTGCACCTGTCCAACGTGCACAAGCGCGAACCGTTCCGTCACCTGTCGTTCATATCGTCCATCGCTGTCGGGGTCATTTGCGGGCTGGGCAGCCATGGCTACCGCATGGCCATCAGCCACTTCGCCGAAATGTTGCAGGAGCGCAGCGCATGAGCCAGCAAGCCATCCTTGCCGGCCTGATCGGCCGCGGCATCCAGCTGTCGCGCACTCCTGCCCTGCACGAACACGAAGGTGATGCCCAAGCGCTGCGTTACCTGTACCGGCTGATCGATGCCGACCAGCTCCAACTGGACGACAGCGCCCTGCCCGGCCTGCTCGACGCCGCCCAGCACACCGGTTTCACCGGGCTCAACATCACCTACCCGTTCAAGCAGGCGATCCTGCCGTTGCTCGACGAACTGTCGGACGAAGCCCGTGGCATCGGCGCGGTGAACACCGTTGTACTCAAGGACGGCAAGCGGGTCGGCCACAACACCGACTGCCTGGGCTTTGCCGAAGGCTTGCGCCGTGGCCTGCCGGATGTCGCACGGCACCAGGTGGTGCAGATGGGTGCCGGTGGTGCCGGTTCGGCCGTGGCCCATGCCCTGCTCGGTGAAGGGGTCGAGCGGCTGGTACTGTTCGAGGTGGACGCGGCCCGTGCACAGGCGCTGGTGGACAACCTGAATGCCCACTTCGGCGCCGGGCGCGCCGTGGTCGGCACCGACCTGGCCACGGCCCTGGCCGAGGCGGACGGGCTGGTCAACACCACGCCGGTAGGCATGGCCAAGCTGCCGGGCACGCCGCTGCCGGTGGAGCTGCTGCATGCACGCCTGTGGGTGGCGGAGATCATCTACTTCCCGCTTGAGACCGAACTGCTGCGTGCCGCCCGGGCACTGGGCTGCCGCACCCTGGACGGCAGCAACATGGCCGTGTTCCAGGCAGTGAAGGCGTTCGAGCTGTTCAGCGGGCGCCAGGCGGATGCGGCGCGGATGCAGGCGCATTTTGCCAGTTTCACCTGACGGGTCGGTGTTGGCTTCTTCGCGGGTAAACCCGCTCCCACAGGGATCGCACAAGTCTGCAAACGGTGCAGTATCTGTGGAAGCGGGTTCATCGAGTCGTCGAACCGCCGCGAAGAGGCCGGCACAGACAACTCACCCTTTCTCATCCAGCAACGCCTGTATCACCTGCTCTTGCCCCCCATAATCCCCCTCGCCAAAGTGCACATGGCGCACCTGCCCCTTGCGGTCGACAAAGTAGTGTGCCGGCCAGAACTGGTTGCCCCAGGCATTCCACACCTTGTAGTCGTTATCCACCGCCACCGGGTAACCGATCCCCAAGCTGGCCACCTTGTCACGCAAGGTGCCTACATCGTGCTCGTAGTCGTACTCCGGCGTGTGCACGCCGACCACCACCAGGCCCTGGTCGGCATAGCGCCGCGCCCATTCGTTCACATGGGGCAGGCTGCGCCGGCAGTTGATGCAGTCCCAGGTCCAGAAGTCCACCAGCACCACCTTGCCCTTGAGCCCGGGGCCATCCAGCGGCGCCGAATTGAGCCACTGGCTGGCTCCCGACAGCGACGGCATGGCACCGTAGCTGTCGCGGGCCATCAGGTGCCCAGCCAGGCCCAGGCCGGCCAGCGCCAGGGCAATGCCACCAACCTTCAACAACAAGCGGCGATCAATTCTCATGGCAACCGCCGGTGGCGTAGGTGCGGTACTGCACGCTCTGCTGCTGGCCCTTGGAGTCGAGGTAGTCCATGCGAGTGTTCACCAGGCCGCAGGCGTCGCTCTGGTCATCCTGTATCGACAGCACTTTCTTCACATCCAGGTGGTCACCGTAGCGGTACTGCATGACCCCGGTATCGTCCATTGGCATCGTGGAGGCCTGGGCGGCAAGGGCGCCGAAGCTGAGCACGGCGAACAGGGTGGCACGGGCGAAGGTATTGAAGTTCATGGCATCTCTCCTGTGTATCGCTTGAGGGTGGGGAGTTGTGCTCCCCGGTCGAGAGCCATTTCACGCCGGCCAGGTATCCCGTATGTGTCGCCGAAGCTGTGATGTGCTTCCTCCTGTATCTGTACACATGCCGGATACACTGCAATACAAACCCCCGCAGGCAAGCGCTAACGCGCTCGGTACACTGCGCCCATCCCCTCTTGCACAGGAACGCAGCGCATGGAACACGTCGATCACATCCTGATCGTCGACGACGACCGCGAAATCCGCGAACTGGTCGGCAACTACCTGAAGAAGAATGGCCTACGCACCAGCATCGTCGCCGACGGCCGGCAGATGCGCGCCTTTCTCGAAGCCAACAGCGTCGACCTGATCGTCCTGGACATCATGATGCCCGGCGACGACGGCCTGCTGTTGTGCCGAGAGCTGCGCGCCGGCAAGCACCGCAACACCCCGGTGCTGATGCTGACCGCCCGCAACGACGAAACCGACCGCATCATCGGCCTGGAAATGGGCGCCGACGATTACCTGACCAAACCGTTCTCGGCTCGCGAACTGCTGGCCCGCATCAACGCCGTGCTGCGCCGCACGCGCATGCTGCCCCCCAACCTGACCATCAGCGAAAGCAGCCGCCTGCTCGGTTTCGGCCAGTGGCGGCTGGACACCACCGCGCGCCATCTGCTCGACAGCGAAGGCACCCTGGTTGCCCTGAGTGGTGCCGAATATCGCCTGCTTCGGGTGTTTCTCGACCACCCGCAGCGGGTGCTGAGCCGTGAGCAGTTGCTCAACCTGACCCAAGGCCGCGAAGCCGACATCTTCGACCGCTCCATCGACCTGCTGGTCAGCCGCCTGCGCCAGCGCTTGGGAGACGACGCCCGCGAACCCAGCTGCATCAAGACCGTGCGCAGCGAGGGCTACGTTTTCTCGCTGCCGGTGCAACTGCTCGAGTCGCCATCATGAAGTGGCCACGCACCCTGGCCTCGCGCCTGGCACTGATCTTCTTCACCGGCCTGGTGCTGGCCTACGGCCTTTCGTTCGGCCTGCAGGCCTACGAGCGCTACATCAGCAGCCGCTCGATGATGCTCAGCACCCTGGAGCAGGACGTGGCCACCTCGGTGGCCATCCTCGACCGCCTGCCCGCGGCCGAGCGCGCCGCCTGGTTGCCACGCCTGGAGCGGCGTACCTACCGCTACCGGCTGGACCATGGCCTGGCGGGCGAAGCCATGCCCAGCAGCGACCCGCCCATGGCTGCCGACTCGATCGTCAAGGCCATTGGCGCCGACTATCGCCTTTCCTTCCAGGAAATCCCCGGCCCGAACGCGCACTTCCAGGCACACCTGACCCTAGCTGATGGCGCACCGCTGACCATCGACGTTACCCCATCGCCGGTTCCTGTGGCACGTTGGCTGCCCGTGGTGTTGCTGATCCAGTTGGCCGTGCTGTTGCTGTGCACCTGGCTGGCGGTACGCCTGGCGATCGGCCCGCTGACCCGCCTGGCCCGCGCGGTGGACAACCTCGACCCGGACAAGCCTGGCGTGCAGCTGGATGAAAGCGGCCCGCGCGAGGTGCGCTACGCCGCCGTGGCCTTCAACGCGCTGCAGGCGCGCATCGCTGCCTACCTCAAGGAACGCATGCAGTTGCTGGCAGCCATTTCCCATGACCTGCAAACGCCGATCACGCGCATGAAACTGCGCGTCGAAGTGATGGACGACGGGGTTGAAAAGGACAAGCTGTGGAGCGACCTGGGCGAAATGGAACACCTGGTGCGCGAAGGCGTGGCCTATGCCCGCAGCATGGACACCAGCACCGAGGCACCGTGCCGGGTGAACCTCGATGCCTTCCTCGACAGCCTGGTGTTCGACTACCAGGACAGTGGCGCCCAGGTCGAGCGCCATGGCAGCAGCGGCAGCCTGCTGGAAACTCGCCCCCATGCGCTGCGCCGGGTGCTGGTGAACCTGGTGGACAATGCTCTCAAGTTTGCCGGTGCTGCCGAGCTGGAGGTGTGCCGCGAGGGTGACATGACCGTGATCCGCGTGCTCGACAACGGGCCAGGCATACCCGGTGATGAACTGGATGAAGTGCTCAAGCCGTTCTATCGCGTGGAAGGCTCACGCAACCGCAGCACCGGCGGCACCGGGCTGGGGTTGGCGATTGCCCACCAGCTGATCCAGGCGATGGGCGGCCGACTGACCCTGAGCAATCGTGCAAGCGGCGGGCTGTGCGCGCAGATCGAGCTGAAGTAAGCAATCTCAGGTAGGCGCGGCCTTGTGTCGCGCTCGGGCCGCAAAGCGGCCCCGGCAATTCATGCGCCGAAGCTGAAAACCTGAGGCTGCTTCGCAGCCCATCGCGACCCAAGGCCGCTCCTACGGGGACTGCGGCGCTTGAGCGACTTCTACAATCCGATACACAACCCCACCACCGCCGACACACTGCAGATACCCCACCCCGACACACTCCCGGTCACACAACCACACCTGGGAGTCTCCCTGATGAAACCCCTCACCCTTCCCTCCGGCTGGAAGCTGTTCGCCACGCTCGCCGGCCTGACCCTGGCGATGACCGCCGTGGTCCTGGCCAGCCAACCTGATCCCGACGGCCTGCGCAGCGCGATCCGTGCCACTGCGCGCAGCTCCTTCGCGCTATTCCTGCTGGCCTTCCTGGCGTCGTCGCTGGTGACCCTGCTGCCTGGCACAAGCAGTCGCCGCCTCCTCCAGGAACGGCGCTATCTGGGGCTGGCATTCGCCTTTTCCCACACCGTGCATGGCGTACTGATCTACCGCTACGCTCAGCAATTCCCCGAGCTGTTCTGGGCCGGCCGCACGCTCACCTCCAGCCTGCCCGGTACCCTCGGCTACCTGTTCCTGCTGCTGCTCACCATCACCTCATTCAAGGCCCCGATGCGCCTGTTGGGTGGCCGTGCCTGGCAGGCCCTGCACAGCACCGGCATGTGGGTACTGGCTGCGGTGTTCTGCCTGTCGTTCTACAAACGCATCCCCATGGGCGGCTGGTACCCGCTGGCGTTCGCCCTGATGTTCAGCGCCATCGCCGTCAAGCTCACCGCCAAGCTTGCCCGTCAGCAACGCCGCAACGCCCGTGCCCTTTCCTGAAGAGAGAAACCAGCATGACTACCTTGACCCGCACCCTGACCACCTTCGACCGTTTCGGTACCTGGAGCGCCGACCTGCCGTTGCGGCTGTTTCTGGCCTGGGAATTTTTCGAATCTGGCTGGGAGAAATTCAATGGCAGCAACTGGTTCGCCGACCTGCAAGCGAACTTCCCGTTCCCCTTCAACCTGCTGCCTGCAGAGCTGAACTGGCAGCTGTCGATGTGGGCGGAGCTGATCCTGCCGTTACTGCTGTTGCTGGGGCTAGGTACCCGGCTGGCCTCGTTGGGGCTGATGGTGGTGACCGTGGTGGCGATTGCCGCGGTACATTGGCCGGCGCACTGGTCGAGCCTGGCCGAGCTGGCCCAAGGGTATGCGATTACCGACCAGGGTTTTGGCAACTTCAAGTTGCCGCTGATCTACCTGGTGGCGTTGCTGCCACTGCTGCTGAAAGGGGCTGGGCGGTTGAGCCTGGATCATTGGCTCAGGGGGCGATTCTGCAGGTGATTTCGCCGGGGCTGCGTTGCAGCCCATCGCCGGCAAGCCAGCTCCCACAGGTACTGCGCAAGATTCTGGGCATGCGCTGTACCTGTGGGAGCTGGCTTGCCGGCGATGGGGCGCAAAGCGCCCCAATACAACGATTCAACATGTACCGATGATGACCCCCTGCTCGCGCAGCCCCTCCAGCAACGCCAACCCCTCCTCCACAGCACCGCCCAACGCCTGCAACCGCGCCCGCCCACTGCCCTGTTCCAGCGCCAGCAACCGGTACGCCAGCGGCGCCAGGCGCGCGAAGCGCACTTTCAACTCCGCATCGCGATAGACCAGCAACAAGGTCGGCGTCTCTGGCGCGATCGCTGGCTGGTAATCCGCCCCGATCCGCTCCACTGGCCAGCGGTAGGCCAACACCCGTGCCACGCACGACAACAGTGGCTCCCCTTCCAGCAGGTCGCCTGCCGGGTCATGGGCCGGGTCCTCGGCATCGCTCAGATACAACTGAGCCTCGACCCACTCATAGTGCGCCAGCTCCAGCTGCCAGGGTGCATCCAGCTCGACACCCTGCAGGTAGTCGACGAACGCCTCGGCAATCTCGGTGAACAACGGGGTCTGGCTGCGATAGTTGGCATAGAAATCTCGCACTCGCGCATGCCAGCGCTGTTCGCCCAACGCCTGGCGCATCACCGGAAAACTGCCGGCCAGCAAACCTTCGATAGCACCATAGAACAGCTCGCGGTAAATCTTCAGCCGCCGGGCCTCTATGCCAGGCGGCGGCGCATTGCGCTGCGGGTCACGCAGGTGCCGGGCCAAGGTGTACTGCTGCTCACGCAAGGTCTCATTCATTTGCATGCCCTCCCGAAACACGCTGCACAGTGCGGATGCGCGCCGTTTCGGCGAGCAGGTCGGCCAGCGGCGGGTAGTTGAAATCACGCTCGAGCACGGTCGGTTGCACACCGAAGCGCGCACAGGCGACCGCGTACAGCGCCCATACATCTTCCTTTACCGCAGCCCCGTGGGTGTCTACCTTGAGGTCCGGCGCTTCATCGTAATGGCCAGCCACGTGCATGCCGGTCACTCGCGCCTGGGGCAAGCCCGCAAGGAATTCGCGGGCGTCGTAACCGTGGTTGCAGGCATTGACGAACACATTGTTGACGTCCAGCAGCAAGTCGCAGTCGGCCTCATCAAGTACCGCACGGATGAAATCGAGTTCGCTCATCGCCTGGTACGGCGCGGCGTAGTAGCTGATGTTTTCCACGGCAATGCGCCGTTCCAGGTATTCCTGGGCCTGGCGAATCCGCGCGGCCACATGGCGCACGGCTTCGTCGGTAAATGGAATGGGCATCAGGTCGTACAGATGCCCGTCATCACTGCAGTAGCTCAGGTGCTCGCTGTACAGGCGTACCTGATGGCGATCGAGAAACTGGCGGGTCTGGCCAAGAAAATGTCGGTCCAGCGGCTCGCTGCCACCCAGCGACAGCGATAGCCCGTGGCAGGTAATGGCAAAACGCTCGGCCAGCTGCGCCAACCCCTTGCCGTACGCACCACCTACGGCAATCCAGTTTTCCGGTGCGCATTCGAGAAAGTCCACGGCGCCAGTTTCCATGGCCAGCAGTTCCGGCAACAGGCCGCGGCGCAGGCCGAGCCCGACCCGTAAAGGTTCAGAGGACAAAGATGTGGGGTGCATGAACAGGTCTCCGCAACAGGCACAACGCCCCGCCTGACCAGCAGGAGGGGCGTTGCGCGGTTCGTGGGGCAGAAGGTCAGGGCTTGCCGGTCAGGTGGCTGAACAAGCCCTCGGGCATGGTCTTGCCATTGGCCTGGTAGATCGCCTTGAGGTGATCTGCGGCTTCCTGTTCGGAGATGAAGCCATCATGGTTGCGGTCGATCTTGTCGAAGTCGCCGGCGCGGTCCTTGGCCACCACCAGGAACTCGTCGCGCGAGACCTTGCCGTCGTGGTTGCTGTCGGTCTTGGCGAACGAAGCATCACCACACTTGCCCTCGCCGCACTTGCCTTCGGTACCGGCCTTGGCGCTGGCGCCGCACTTGCCCTCACCACATTTGCCTTCGCCCTGGGTGGCCTTGGCGCTGCCACCACATTTGCCTTCACCACACTTGCCCTCGCCGGCCACCTTGGCCGAAGCCAGCTGGTAACCCTGGGCCAACGGCTCGACGGCAAAGGCGCTGCTGCTCAAAGCCATGCTGCCGATCAGGGCAGCGCCGAGCAGGCCGAGGGTGTTTCGTACTTGAGTCATGGTGTTGCTCCACTGTGGTTGGAATGTGGAGCCATTAGGCCGTTGCGGTATGTCGTGGATGTATCGCGCGGGGTGCGGTTTTGTATGGGAATGGGTCAGCGGCGTGGGCAGATACAGTGGGATACACAACGGCCCCAAGGTGCCTCGGGGCCGTCGTGCAGGGTCAGTCTTCCAGCGGCTTGGGGGGGGCGGCCGGCTTGGCCGGCTTGGCAGGCTTGCTGTCCTTGGCCTTAGGTTCGGGTGCCGCCGCTGCCACAGGCTCCGGCGCCGTCACGGCTTTTTCGCTGGCGGGCAGCTCATCGACCGCCTTGAGGATCACCTGCGGGTCGATGGCCCCGCCCTCCTCGTCGTCCTTGAGCATGTGCCGCTCACCGTCCTTGCCCACCAGGATCACCTTGGTGCCTTTGCTGGCACCTAGCTTCAACTCACGGATCAAGGCCATGGTGGTTTGCTGCTCGAGGTTCTTGTCCTCACGCTTGCCCATCATGTTGGCAACGCTGTACAGCACCAGGTTGCGTTCTTTGAAGGCGGCCTGGGTGGCCGGGTCCTTCAGGGCCTCGTTCAAGCCACGCAACGTCGGGTCGGCGCTGCTGGGTGCAATGACGACCAAGGGCCTGGCCTTGCCCAGTTCCTTGGCCAGCGGCGCGTCACTGTCGGCGGCGAACACGGGGCCGACGAACGCGAGCAAGGTGGCGAGGGTCAGTGACCGGACGAGCATGCGTATCTCCTTATTCTCTCGATAAACCAAAAGACTACAGATCAGGGAGAAAGATCCGACGAGCGAGCGTAAACCAGCCAAAGGCCTTCATGTTTGAATGAACAGTAACCGGCGGTTACCAAATGCGACCACTCCCCGTCCCGAGCCCGAAAAAATACCTCTGTTACTTGTAGCTTGAGCATAGTCCAATGCGCCCTGGTCATTCCTGAGGTTGCAGGGCATTGATGGTCAACTGAAGCTCGGTTTTCTCGGTCCACACCCTGATTTCAGCCATCAACTTGGCGGTGTCCTCGGCGTTGAGATCCTTTGCCAACTGGTTCTGAAAACTTGCCGGCACTTCCAGTTCGCGTACGTAATGCTTCTCGAGATAGTTCCTCCAGAATGGTTCCTGGACCATCCACGCTGCCACCGCTCCGGCTGTCTCGTTACGCCTTACCTGGTCACCCACGCGTTCGACCGAAGCGACGTCCAGGTTCGGGATCATGGCATAGAGCATGCTCCGCGCTTTACCGGGCAGGTCCAGGATCTCGCGCAAGCGGATCGAGTACGCCAGCACCCATTCGATCGACTCGTGGCCCCGACCTGCCGCCTCAGCCTCGCGCAGTGCGATGAATTCAACCTCCCGTTGCCTCCACAGCCGCCGCGCAAGTGTCACCAGAACTTGCTCCTGACTAACAGAGGGGGCAGCTTGCCTTGCGTCCCATACAAGGCAACGGATTTCAAGTTGCTGGAAAACTACCGTGGCATTGTCGGCGCAGTTCTCGACCAATGCATTGGCGAAAACTTCGTCGGCCAAGTCTGGCGAATTCTGGACCTTTTCCATCATGGCCAGAACGCGTGAAGCCAGCAGTTCCCCATTGAGAGGATGGGTGAAGTCTCTCGAGCGCGTGAGTTGAGCCAGCAGGAGCATGAAGTTTGTCACCCCATCCATTTGCTCGACATGAGCCCACAGGCTACTCAGATCTTCACGTTGTTCACCGTCCAGACGGTCCGCCCAGCGCAGTTTATGAGGGACTGAACTCGTCTCCGGAATGTTCCACGCCTCCTGCACCTCTTCAGGCTGGCGCACCACAAGCGGGTTGCCTGACAGCGCCACGAAGCCGTTCTGCCACAACTGAGACTCGGTGAAGTCAGGGGGCAACGAAGCGACAAGGTTGTTGGAAGCGTCGAGCAGGTACAGCGTCGCACTCTCCATGATGCCCTCGGGCAGCAATGCCAGCCTGGTATTGCGCAAGCGCAACTCGGCCAACCGACCCATCCTTGCCACCGAAAAGGCCATGCTCAAGGGGTTACCCGAAAGGTTCAGGTAATGTAAACCGCTGCACAGCCCCACCATTTGAGCTTGTGGCAAATCCAGCGAGATGCGATTGCCGGACAAGTCGAGAATGCTCAATTCATTGAGCAACGGCAGGCTGTCTGGCAGACGCTCCAACCGGTTATAGCTCAGTTCCAGAGACTTCAGATTGGGGAATGAAAGCAGGAATCGCTCCGGCACCTCCTCCAGCAGCAGGCTGCGAAGGGAAAGCTCGGTAACATGCGGGAAAGTGAACAACGGCCCCAACTCAGGCAATGAGCGCAGGTCATGCCCACTATACTGCCAAGTCACGGACAGCCGTTGCCCTTCAGGGGTAACCTCATCAGGTACCCGTTCCCGCCAGCATTGCATGACGGCTTTGCGAAACCGCTTGCGCTCGGTTCGTTCACCGGCCAGCACTCCTCGCCGCTCCCAGCTTTTCAGGTGGTCGTGCAACCGGCGCGCCTGCTCTTCGAGCACGCCAAGCGTGGTGTCGGTATCACGCCCCGAAGCATGCACCGCTACTATCCAAGCATCGACCTGGTCTTCACTGTACGCTGGGTAAAGATCGCGCAGGCGCGCCTCGAACGCC
The DNA here is from genome assembly GCF_002113295.1 of Pseudomonas sp. B10(2017). Taxonomy (NCBI): domain Bacteria; kingdom Pseudomonadati; phylum Pseudomonadota; class Gammaproteobacteria; order Pseudomonadales; family Pseudomonadaceae; genus Pseudomonas; species Pseudomonas sp. B10(2017). Next base: position 143,156 of record NZ_NEJU01000005.1, on the reverse strand, counting down.
CCGGGTCGTGGGGCAGGCCGAGCATGGCGTCCCAGGCCGCCACCCAGCGGGTAGCCGACCCTGCCATCCTCCAGGCGCAGCGGCGTCAGCATCCATGGCAATTCAGGCTTTCTGCCCAATGCCTGGGCGAGTTCCCTACTGTGGCCGGCCACTTGCCTGGCCAAGACTGCTTTCAAGCCTGGGGCGTAGGGTTCATTGATACCGATTGCCTCATGGTCGCCAGGGGAGAACGCACCCACCAGGGTCTCGAACAGTTCACCGGGGCCGCGCAGTTCAACGCCCAGCGCGTCCTCAAGCGAGAACCGCCCGTTTACATGTATAAGTCTGAAGTTCTGCCCGCGGCCAGCGGTGGCCATTACCGGCTGTGGACTATCGCCGTCGTACAGCCGCCAACGCGGTCTGCCACTTCTTGTATCCAGAGTTTCCAGCAAAGTCAGCGCGACCTTGGCCTGGTCCAGAGTCTGGGGCGTATCGATGAACAGCGCCTCACAGGCACGGGCAATGCGAATACGTAGTACGCTCAGCCTGGCCCTGTCGACCAGCCGGAACGGCACCGTACCGCTGACCAGAGCGTGAAGATCCGCACCTTCTGCCGACAACCCACCCACGAGCTCGCGCGCAGCACGGCCATGCAGGCTCGGGAATGCCCTGCGCAATGTTGCCACCGCCGCATCGTCTGGCTCCTGTTGCCCGTCATAAACCTGTTGAAACAGCTGGCGTCGTCTGGCCGAGACCTGCACCGCCAATGGCGGCCCGCCGTGCTCGGTGACGCCCGGCAATGCACGGGCCTTCAACAGCAACGGCGCGTCCTCCGGCACCCGCCCAAGCCTCAAGCTGTCCAACAAGGCCTGAAGCCGACGGTCGATCAGCAGGCGCTCGACGGTATCGACCAACTCAGCTTCTGGCGGCCGACCGTATACATGCAGCGCCCGAAGATGATCTGCATCCAGGGCATGGATGGCCATGACCTGGTCAATCTGTTCATCATCCAGGCGAGCGAAACGCTCACCCAAGCGGCGGAACATCCTGTGTTTGTCTGCCCAGTTGACAGGTTGCTCGCTCCATAGCCGCCAGGCCCCGGCGTCATTGTGACGCAACAAAGGCCCATGGCCATCTCGTGGCGCCAGTTGCCACTCTTCGTCTGCATGCTGGACGACCTCGTAGTAATGGCCGTCCATGGCTATCCAGCTTCTGTCGTGAGCGCGGTAGATACCCATTGCATCGGCCACTTCCCCGGCGGGATGTGCCGCGCTGCGAAACGGCACCAGATCCCCATTCCAGAGTTTTTCGGTCCCGTCCTCCAGCCGCGCTGGCACCCACTGGTCCACTGCGGCCCAGGCCCGGCTAGCTTCTCGCCATACCACAGCGGTGACACCGACCACAGCCAGGTCTTTGGTCACGCTGAGCACATGCTCGATAGCTGCGCTGGTGTCACCCTCACGCCAGTCCTTCACCGCCTGGAACAACTCGCTCAACAGGTCCCACACCATTACAGCAAGCAGCAGCGCATTAAGTGCAGGGATGAACACGCCCGCCACGCTGGCCAGCGTCCATCCTTCGGCTATCAACCTTTGCCTGTGAGCCTCCTGGGCCTTGCGGTCAAGGTCGGACACTGGCGTGGCAATCAGTGCGGCATCGTCCTTGATGTGAGCAATACGCGCGGCAGCAAGGTGGTCGAACAACGGTAGCGGGTAGTCCCGCATGTGCTGGTCCATTTCTCGGGTTGCCCAATCGGCCACATCCACCAATTCCTTGGCAACCTTGGAGAAGAACTGCTGGCTGTCGCGTCGTCGTACGAAGCGACTGAAGAACGACTGATAGCCCTTGTCTCGCAAACGCTTGCCCAAGACCTTGCGGGTGAAGCTTTCCAGGTCGGGGCTTGTGGTCCAGGGGCCGTGGGGGTCATCGGGAATATAAACAATGATCTTGCGGCTGACTTTGTCGTGAAATACATCGAGTATTACGATCTGTTGCAAATCGCAGCCGAACGCCTTGAGTTGCCGGGCCACCACCTTCGATTCATAAAGCGTGCCGGGTCTCCCGAGCCTGCATAGCTCTATCACCAGGTCCAGTTCGGCGGCACTCAGTACTCCATCGCTTTTGGCCTTGCAGGCATCGATCAGCATGACCGAGCTGTACAGTTGCGCAAGCGTCGCACTCATGTTGCGCCAGCCGCTGGCCTGGCTGCTAGGCGCTTTCAGCACGCTGTCCAGGTGCTGTTGATAGCGCCTGCCCAGATCCAGTTGGCGGCACAGCCGTGCGAAGGCAGGCGCGGTCGGTGACGCAAGCCGTTGCGACAGGCTGTCAACGATGCAGTTGTCCTTGTGCTGTTCGTCCCGCCCTTCGCCCGGTGTGAAATTGTCCAGTGCCGCCTCGATCAGCGGTACGTCGAAATAGTCCTTTTCCACGACCGGATAGCGGCCCCACACGGTGCCCTGGCTGGGGGCGGTGTAGGTGTACCAGCGTCTGAAATACAGGCCTTTGACATCTTGCTCGATGCCGAATTCTTTATGCATGGTGCTTTGAAGCAGCGGCTTGACGAAATGGTCGATGCCCTCGATGCGCGCAAGCTCCCTTTCCAGCCACTGTCGGCAGGCCAGGCTGCCCTTCAACGCGTCGCGTAATGCAGCATGCTGCGATTCATGGAAGCCGTTGGCCGGGATGTTCTGTTCGGTAGGCGATACAATACGCAGCCGGCGAATCCATCTGGGTAGCCGCTTGACGATGAGGCTGTCCTGATAGGCCTGCTCCATGGCCAGCGTATCGACGGGTGGCGGTTGGTCCTTGGTGGGTGTAGTCACGTTGTTGGCCTCTGTCTGATCCAGAGGCGCGACAATAGGCACAGGCATGCCACAAGGTAGGCTAGATAGGTACCACCCCCTTCAGAACAGCACCAGCTGCTGCCCGGTCAAACCTTCGAAACTGTCGCCAACGAAAGGCAGGATGGCATCGGCCACCGGCTGCAGCTGCCGCGTCAGGTAATGCTCGTAGTCCACCGGTGCTTGCAGGTTTTCCAGAGGTTCCGGTCCTGCCAAGGTGATCAGATAGCTGATCCAGCCGCCGCGCTGGTATTGCGTCGGGCGGCCAAGGCGGCGGTTGTAGTCATCGGCCAGCCGGGCCGCGCGCACGTGCGGCGGCACATTGCGCTGATAATCGGCTAGCGGCCGACGCAACCGCTTGCGGTACACCATCAGTTCATTCAGCTCGCCCGCCAGGGTGCGTTGTACATAATCACGCACATACGCCTGGTAAGGCTCCCCGCGGAATATCCGGCCATAAAGTTCTTGCTGGAATTGCCGGGCCAGTGGCGACCAGTCGGTACGCACCGACTCCAGGCCCTTGTAGACCATCTGCTCGCTGCCATCGGCCCGCTGCACCAGCCCGGCATAGCGCTTCTTGCTGCCTTCGTCCGTGCCGCGGATGGTAGGCATCAGGAAGCGCCGGTAATGCACCTCGAACTGCAGCTCCAGCGCGCTTTCCAGGTTCATCCGCTCGCGCAGGTGTTCGCGCCACCACTGGTTGACTTGCGCCACCAGCTCGCGGCCTATGCGTGCTGCAGCCTCCTCGCCGTGGGCACCCTTGAGCCAGACGAAAGTGGAATCGGTATCGCCATAGATCACCTCGTAGCCCCTGGCTTCGATCAGCGCACGGGTCTGGCGCATGATCTGGTGGCCGCGCATGGTGATCGACGAAGCCAGGCGCGGGTCGAAGAAGCGGCAGCCGCTCGAACCCAACACTCCGTAGAAGGCATTCATGATGATCTTCAGCGCCTGCGACAGCGGCGCGTTGCCCTCGCGCTTGGCCGCTTCCCGCCCATGCCATACCCGCTCGACGATGGCCGGCAGGCAATGCTCGCTACGGGAAAAACGCCCACCCCGGAAGCCTTCCACCGAGTGTTCATCGTCGGGCAGGCGCAAGCCTTCGACCAGCCCCACCGGGTCGATCAAGAAAGTACGAATAATCGACGGGTACAGGCTCTTGTAGTCCAGCACCAACACCGAGTCGTACAGGCCCGGGCGCGAATCCATGACGAAGCCACCGGGGCTGGCTTCGTCGGGGCGGCTGCCGAGGTTGGGGGCGACAAAGCCCAGGCGGTGCATCTGCGGGATGTACAAATGGCAGAACGCGGCTACCGAACCACCGCTGCGGTCCACCGCAAGGCCGGTGACCGAAGACCGCTCCAGAAGGAATTCGAGCAGGCGGGTGTGGGCGAAGATGCGCGTCACCAGCTCGCAATCCTTGAGGTTGTAGCGCGCCAACGCCGGCTTGTCCTCGGCGAAGCGGCGGTTGATTTCATCCATGCGCTGGTACGGCGTGTCGATGGCCTTGCCTTCACCGAGCAAGGTCTGGGCGACACTTTCGAGGCTGAACGACGGGAAGCTCCAGGTCGCCGAGCGCAGCGCCTCGATGCCGTCGATCAGCAGCCGCCCCGGGGCATCGGCGAAAACGTGGCCACCACCGGCATGGCTGCGCAAGGTCATCGGTGAGCCATTGCGCCCCAGTGCCAGCGGTACCTGCAGCAGCTTGGCATGCTCATGCAGCAGGCGCAGGTCGAACTGGATCAGGTTCCAGCCGATGATTGCATCCGGGTCGTGCTCGGCCATCCAATGGTTGAGGCAGGCCAGCATGTCGGCGCGGTCGGTGCAGTAGTGCAGGTCGAAGTCGAGGCCATCAGCCGTGCCGTTGGCCGGCCCGAGCATGTACACCTGGCGCTGACCACAGCCTTCCAGGGCAATGCTGTAAAGCTCGCCCCGCTCGCTGGTCTCGATGTCCAGCGACACCAGGCGCAGCGGCGGGCGATAGCCCGACAGAGGCTTGAGCTGGGCATCGCAGAATACACCTTGGGCATCCGGTTGGCCGGTGAACTGCACCGGGGCGGTGATGAAGCGCTCCATCAGGTAGCGCTCGGGCGGGCGGATGTCGGCTTCGTACACATCGATACCGGCTGTGCGCAGGCGTTGCTCCAGCTGCATCAATTGCCGGTGCTGGCGGCAGTACAGGCCCAGCACCGGGCGTTGGTCGAAGTCCTTCAGCTGCAACGGCCGCAGCTCGGCACCAGGTTCGTTGGCCAACAGCACACGTGCGTGCGCTTCGTGCGCCAGGGGGATGAATGCCACCGATACCTGGGGCGCCAGGCGCAACTGCCGTGGCCCCTGGTCGGTGGCCAGCCAGAATTCCACGCAGGTGCCTTCGGGCGTGTCATGCCAATGTCGGGTCAGGACAAAGCCCTGCTGCAACTCCACCGCGTCGACCTCTGAATCGTTGGTTGTGCTGATTGCGGCAATTCTACCGCTGACGCTCCGTCACAGCGCGTTTTGTTGAGGCCAGCAGGTGTTTGCCGCAATATTTTCAGCGCCGGGCGCTTGCCGGCGGCCGGCCGCATGCTCGAGCGCGTGTTCAACCGTACAGGTAATTGATGTCCTTGGCGGCCAGCGGTGGCACCTGGCCAAGCAGGAACTCGCGCAGCTTGTGCATCTGCCGCGCCTTGGGGCTGGCCTTGAGCCAGGTCATGTAATAGCCATCGCCGGTGGCCACCGCGTGCTTGAATGGCGTGACCAGGCGCCCGGCCAACAGGTCGGCACTGGCCAGCACCAGGTCGACCACCGAAATGCCCAGGCCTTGCTGGGCAGCCGAGATGCCCTGGTCGAGGGTATCGAACACTTGCCCGTGATCGATGCTGATGTCCAGCGCGTCCATGCGAGCCAGCCAGCGCCGCCAGTCTCGCCGGTCAGGGGACGGATGGAGGAACTCGCACTGGGCCAGGTCGGCAAGGTCCGGTTGTGCCTGGGCCATGTAGTCCGGGTGGCACACCGGAATCAGCCATTCATCGAACAGCTTGAAACTCTCGACATCGGCGGGGAAACGCCCGTTCGCCAGGAGGATCGCACAGTCATAGGGCTCGGAATAGAAGTCCACACTGTCGATGTCCATCCACACGCTGGACAGCTGCACGCTGCAGTTGTCCTCGGTCTTCTTGAACGCATCCAGCGCACGCAGCAGCCAGCGCACGGTCAGCGTTGACGGAGCTTTCAGACGCAGGCCGTAGCGGTCCTGGCGCAGCAGGGCACAGGCATTCTCGATGATCTTGAAGCCAACCTTGAGCTCCTGCGCCAGCAGGCGCCCGTGCTCCGTCAGGGCCAGCTTCGGCCCGCGACGTTCGAACAGGTCGCAGCCGAACATGGCTTCGAGAGTCTTGATGTGGTGGCTGACGGCGCCCTGGGTCAGGGCCAACTCCTCCGCTGCACGGGTGAATGAGCCATAGCGAGAGGCCACCTCGAAGGCACGCAACGCGTGCAAAGCCTGAATCCGTTCCGACATGGCGACGCCCCGAGCATGAGTAAGACTAATAGTAGGTCATAGTTCCACGCGTTTTACAACGTCAAGGACGTCTCGGAAAATGCAGGTAAATAATAAACATAACCAAGATCCTGCCTGCATGTGACTGGAACGTTCATCAAATTTACGCCTGGGGAAATCATGTCGACGGGTTATGGAACTTGCTATCGCCTGGATGCGCTAGAGCTGGCCGCTGAACATGTGCGCAATACGCGACATTGGACTTACAAAGCCGTAGAACATTTTCGCAGTGTCCTCGCCAACCCCGAGTTTCCCTGCCTGTTCGGCCGCAAGGCGGTAAACGGCGCAACCTGCCACATCCTGTTCGCCCGCGCCGGGCAACTGGCCGATGACATCGCCATGGGCCTGGCCGACTACGTGCGCACCGTCGCCCCCATCCCACCCAAGCAGCGTATCGGCAGCCCGCTGGTGGTGTTTCTCGAAACCGCCGCCGACTGCACCCTGGCCGAGCAACAGGCGCTGGCCTGGAAGGTTTTGCGTGGCGTGCACGCGCGCGACCCGCAGCCCTGGCCGCAGGGCATCCCGACCGAGCCCGACGACAACGCCTGGTCGTTCTGCTTTGCCGGCATGCCGCTGTTCATCAACATGAACTTCCCCGGCCACCAGCAGATGAAAAGCCGCAACCTGGGCCCACACATCACCTTCGTCATCAACCCGCGGGCGAACTTCGACGAAGTGGCCAACGCCAACACCGAAAGCGGCCAACGTATCCGCGAACGCATCCGCGAGCGCGTGCACCGCTACAACGACGGCGTCATGCCCGACACCCTTGGCTTCTTCGGCGATGCCGACAACTACGAGTGGAAGCAGTACCAACTGCAGGAGGCAGGTTCGCTCAACCCGTCCCGCTGCCCGTTCCACGCCCATGCCGCACACGCGGTAACACCCGACATACTGATCGAGACCTGACCGTGAATACCGCACTCACCGCTACCTATGCCCTGACTGTCCTGCTACTGATCGCCACCCCCGGCCCGGTAGTGGCGCTGATCGTCAACACCGCGGCCGCCTCCGGCTCACGCAAGGCCATGTTCACCGCTGTCGGCACGAACTGGGCATCGCTGGTGCTGATCGGCGCGGCGGCCTGGGTCATCCTCACCAGCGCCGCCATCGACAAGGCCTGGCTCAGCGCCATGAGCCTGCTGGGTTGCCTGTTCATCGGCTACATCGCCGTCGGCACGCTGCGGGACGCCCTGCAGGCGCCGGCAGCCGAGACGCCGGGCGAGCTCGCCAAGCCTGGCCGCGGCGGCCTGCTGCAAGGTTTCATGGTGGGCATTTCCAACCCGAAGGACATCATCTTCTTCATTGCCTTCTTCCCGCAGTTCATCCAGATCACCGAGTCGTTCGGCAAGAGCATGGTGGTGCTGTCGATGCTGTGGGTAGCCATCGATTTTGCCGTGCTCAGCCTGTACATCTTCGCCATCGGCAAGATCGCCTCGCAGCGCAGCAACCGCATGATCAGCCTGGCCTCGGGGGTCGCCCTGCTGCTGATCGCCACCGGCGGCCTGCTATACAACATCAAGGAGCTGGCGGCCTGAACGTGATGCAAAGTGCCCGCTGCAGCAGCAGGAGACCCAATGACCGCGACTGACACGAGCCCTTCGCCGTTGCAACAGGACTACCAGCGCTTTCTGCTGCTGGGCAGCCGGCGCGCCCCGCACACCATGCATGTGCACGAAACCGGCTACCGCTCCAGCACCATCAACACCGATGCCCTGGGCCTGCGCTACAGCCATTGCGCCGGCAAGCGCTTTTCGGCGGCAGAGCGCGGTGGCGCGCCACGCATCAACCTGCTGGTCGGCGGCTCCACTGCCCTGGGCATCGGTGCCAGCTCCGACGAACACACAGTGGCCTCGCACCTGTCGATGCTGACTGGCGAAGTCTGGCTGAGCCTGGCTGGCTGCGGGCTCAATGCCAGCCAGGAGCTGCTGATGTTCCTGACCCACCAGCACCGCCTTGGCGAGCTCGGCCATGTGGTGGTGCTCAGCGGCCTCAACACCCTGGCCCACGAAGCGCTCTGCGAAGTCCTCTCCAGCCTGAACGACCCGCGGCACGCCAAGGCCTACCAGGATTTTCTCAACAGTTTCAGCGAAGGCATGCAGCCCACCGTGGCGCCCCGCCGGCAATCGCTGTGGCGGCGCATCGGCCAGGCGTTGGCCACGCCGCCGGTCGCAACACCGGCCACCTGGCCGCTGTCCCCCCCGGAAAAGCGTCTGGCCCGCGCCGCTGACAGCATTGGCCGGACCTTGCGCCAATGGGACCGGCTGCTGGCAGACAGCCACTCCACACTCACCTTCATCCTGCAGCCGTTGCTGCCCTGGTGCCGGGATAGCCTGCCCGCTGGCGAGCAGGCCATGCTGGACGCGCTGCAGCGGCGACCGGCAAATTTCGATCGGCTGCTGGACGGCGCGTTCGACAGCCAGTTGCACTCGGCCTTCTTCCGTCGCATCAAGAGCCAGGCCGACCCGGTGCCCTGCTATGACATGAACTGCATGCTCAGCAGCTCGCCGGTGTTCGGCGCCGACCTGTTCATCGACCGCCTGCACCTGAACGACCTGGGCAACAATGCCCTGGCCAAGGTCATTACCGCCAAGCTTGGCCTGGCCCAGGAAAAACATGCCCAGCGCAACGTCACGCCGATCAAGCTCGTCTGACAGTTGCCGGGTGGTCTTCCGGCCAGGCCCTTTGGGTGGCTAGAATAGGCCGTCGTTCCGATCTGCCCGAGGCGCACGCTTGACCGCCATGAACATCGAAGCCATCCATCAGTACCTGGCACCCCATGGGGCTTGCCTGTGAGCCGCATGCTTCGCTTGCCCCCACTGTTGATCGCCCTGATGCCGCTGGCTGCGCACGCGCTCGAAGTGCGCATCGACCCTCATGCCGACCTGCTCTACCGCCAGGCCTTGCCCCTGCTGGAGCAGGCCGACAGCCAGGACGACGGCACCAGCACGCTGCGCACGGCCATCGGCGGCGACCCGGAGCTCAGCCGCCAGGGCCAGGCCATGGCCCACACCCTGCCGACAGCCGTCGCCTTGCTGAAAAAGTCCGTAGAGCTGGGCCACCCGGTCGCACAGTATCGCCTGGCGCTGTATTACATGACCTACCTGCCTGCAGCGCAAATCCCGGACGCCGCCTGCCCACTGCTCGAAGCCAGCCTCAGACAGGGCTTTGCCGCACCGGCGCCGGCCATCGCCACCTGGTGCCCGCCTTATAACGTCAGCAGCGACTACCGTACTGCGCTGGAGGCCATCCCCAACATGGCCACCGTATATGCCCCCTACTACCCGCAACCGGCAACGCGCCTGGCCTGCAACCGCAACCGGCCACAAGGCCTGGAAATGCAGTGGGGGCGCCAGCGCGACTACCAGGCCGAGGTATACCGCCTGCTCGGCGACCTCGACCCGGAGCACCGCCAGAGCCTACTGCAGAAGGCCGTGGACACCAACGGTTGCGTGACAGCGCAGCAGCACCTGACTAGCCGTCCGTAAAACGGGCACGGTTTCTGTGCAGGACCGTGCCAGGCATAGCAAGATCGTTCAAGCCATCCCCCGCCCCGTCTGGCATGCTGGCCTGCCACGTACACGCACTGCAGCCACCATGCCTCACATCGCCCGCCAAGCCTTTCTCCACGGCGCCATCGCCATTCTCCCGTTGTCCCTGGCCGTCGCCCCCTGGGGCCTGCTGGCCGGCTCCATGGCCATCGAAGCCAACCTCAGCGCCTGGGAGGGGCAAGGGCTGTCGGCCATCGTCTTCGCCGGTGCCGCGCAACTGGTGGCGATCGGCATGCTCAAGGGTGGCGCCAACCTGGCGTCGATCCTGCTGACTACCCTGCTGCTGACCTCGCAGCACCTGCTGTATGGCCTGACGATGCGCCCGGTGCTGTCCAGCCAGCCGCTGCGCTGGCGGCTGGGCCTGGGCTTCCTGCTGACCGACGAATTCTTCGCCCTGACCAGCCAGTACGACCAGCAGCAGTTCAACCGCTGGTACGCCCTGGGCGTGGGCCTGACGTTCTACATCGCCTGGAACCTGTTCACCCTGGCCGGCATCCTGCTGGGGCAGAACATTCCGCACCTGGACCAGCTCGGTCTGGACTTTTCCATCGTCGCCACCTTCGTCGCCCTGATCGCGCCGCTGGTGCGCAACCTGGCCACGCTGGTGTGCGTGGCGGTGTCGCTGTTCTGTTCGGTGCTGTTCAGCTACTGGCACTGGGAGACCGCCATGGTGGCCGCAGGCCTGCTGGGCATGAGCGCCGGTTTCGTCTGCCAGAAATTCGCCGGAGCCCGCGCATGACCTGGGTCCTGATTCTTGCCATGGGCGCCATCGTGTTCCTCAACCGCTATGCGTTCCTGGAGCCGCGCCTGCCATTGCGTCTGAGCTCCAACGCCCGGCAGTTCCTCGGTTTTGCCGTGCCGGGCATGCTCACCGCAATCTGCGGCCCGATCATCTTCATGCCCGAGCACCAGTTGAACCTGAGCCTGCTCAACCCCTACCTGCTGGGTTCGCTGGTAGCAATCGCCCTGGTGCTGTTGACCCGCAGCGTGTTGCTTAGCATGCTGGTGAGCATGTTGATCTTCTTCCTCCTGCGCAGCTGGCTGGCATGAGCACGCCCCTGCGCGAGCAGACACACCTATGGCAGGCGCCTGCACTGGGCGACGTCGAGATGCTGCATGCGCGCTATTTCCAGCAGCGCTTCGCCCCGCATGTGCATGAAGGCTATGTGTTTACCGTGATCGAGTCGGGTGCCCAGCGCTTCTGGCATCGCGGCAGCGAGCACCTGGCGCCGGTCGGCAGCATGGTGCTGATCAACCCCGACGAACTGCACACCGGTGCCACCGCCCACGAAGCGGGCTGGCGCTACCGAGGGTTCTACCCGGAACATGAACGGGTAACCGGGGTGCTCGAAGAACTGGCACTGGGCCGCCACGGCATGCCCAGCTTCAAGGACAGCGTGATCCACGACCCGGCCCTGGCACTTGCCTTCAGCCAGTTGCACCAGCTGTCCGAAGCCGGCGCCAGCGCCCTGCAGCAGCAGACCGCCTGGCGCCAGGCGGTGCTGGCCCTGGTGCAACGGCACGGGCAATGCGCCGAACCTGCCGCCCCTGGCCACGAACCGCTGGCAGTGGCCCGCGCCCGTGAGCTGCTGGAAAGCCGACTGGCCGACCCGCCCTCGCTCGAGGCCCTGGCGGCGGCGGTCAACCTGTCGCCATTCCATTTCGCCCGGGTGTTCCGCCAGGCCACCGGCCTGCCGCCCCATGCCTGGTTGAAGCAGAGGCGCCTGGCCCGCGCGCGGGAAATGCTCAAGCGTGGCTGGGCTGCATCGGAGGTGGCGTTCGACCTGGGTTTTGCCGACCAGAGCCATTTGAGCCGGCAGTTCAAGCAGGCATACGGCGTAACGCCGGGGGCCTACCGCAGCGCCTGCCTGCAAGGCTGAGCTGCGACACCAGGCCTCAGGCAGACCTGCCAGCCACTGCTACACTGACAAGGCTGAATGGAGGATCCTGCCATGTCCGAAAGAGAGCTCACCACCCTCCTGTCGCTGATGAACCAGCGCCAGGCCTGCCTGAGCAGTGCCTGCAAGGAGATAGCCGACTGGATCGACCGGCAGGGCGACGTGCCCGCCGCCGGCAAGATCCGCGCAAGCCTCAAGGCCCTGGAGGCCGATGAGGCCCAGGTCCGCAAGACCTTGACCTCGCTGACCCTCGACAGGCCGCTGCCCAGGTTTCGCAGCTGATTGAACCGGGGGCGCTTTGCGCCCCAAAAGGTTTCAGCCTGATCAGTGCTTCATGTGCATGTGATCATGCCCGCCGCCCGCCTCGGCGTTGAGCGCACGCACTTCGGCCTGCACGTCCAGGGTTTCCTTGGCCCCCTTGGCATCTTCGATGCTCAGGGTCAGCGGCACTTTCTCGCCTTCCTTCACCTGGTTGTTCAGGCCCATCAGCATCACATGCAGGCTGTTCGGGTCGAGGGTAACCGCCTTGCCGGCTGGCAACTCGACCGCCTTGACCTCACGCATGCCCATCACATCGCCGTTCATGGTCATCTCGTGCACCTGCACACTCTTGGCCACAGGCGAAGCCACGCCCACCAGCTTGCTGTCGCTGCTGGCGGTCAGGGTCATGAAGGCACCGGTGGACTGCTGGTGCGGCACGGTCGCACGCACCCAGGCGTCGCTTACGGTGGTCTGGGCCAGGGCCGGCAGTGCCAGGCCCATCAGGACCAGGGCAGCCAGGCCGTGCTTGATCGGTTGCATCGACATTCAGCAGATCTCCATCAGTGTGACCAGGTCTTCGGCGCATTCCTGGGCGGTCAGGGAATGGCCCAGGCTCAGGCGCAGGGTGCCACGCGTATCGTAGACGTAGCTGGTGGACGAGTGAGAGACGGTATAGGTATCACCGGCCGGGACTTTCTCGTAGAACACCTTGAATTCCTTGGCCACCGCGGCGATTTCCTCGGGGGTGCCGGTCAACGCGGTGAACGACGGGTCGAAAGCTTTAACGTAGGCATCGAGCACCTCGGGGGTGTCGCGCTCCGGGTCCAGGGTAATCAACACCACCTGGAACAGGTCGCGATCGCGGCCGCGCAGCAGCTTGCGGATTTGCGCCGCGCGCGCCAGGGTGGTCGGGCACACGGCCGGGCACTGGGTGAAGCCGAAGAAGATCATCGGCATGCTGCCGTAGAAGCTCGACAGGGTGCGCACATTGCCTTGGGTGTCCTTGAGGCTGAACTTGCGCCCAAGGATTTCGTTGCTCATGTTCTTGCCGTACTTGAACTCGAGCCCCCGGGCCGGGCTGCAGCCTGCCAGCAGGCCAAGCCCGAGAACGCCCATCCCGGCGACAACTGCGCGCCGGGTATATAGATCATTCATGAAACCATCCTTTACAGGGAAGGTGCCGGCCCTCGGGACGGGCCGGTCGAAAAACCGGGGCATTCTGGCATGACACCCCAAGGGGTTCTACCCGACGAAGGCGAGGATTGGCTGCAGCCCTTTGAATACGGGCTGCGGCCTGTTGTCGCAGGGGTTGAAACAGTAACACTTTGTTGCTAAGGCCTGACCAGGTTGTGCGGTCGTTTTGGGAGCGGCCTTGCGTCGCGAAAGGGCTGCGTAGCAGCCCCCGGGGTATTGGCGGCGAAGCTGATATTGCTGGGGCCGCTCCGCAGCCCTTTCGCGACGCAAGGCCGCTCCCACACGCAACAGACCGCGCCTGCCTCTACATCAGTAGTAGGCGTTCTCTTTCTGGCTGTGGTCAGTCACGTCACGCACGCCCTTCAGCTCGGGAATACGCTCGAGCAGGGTGCGCTCGATGCCTTCCTTCAGGGTCACGTCGGCCTGGCCACACCCCTGGCAACCACCACCGAACTGCAGCACGGCAATGCCGTCGTCGACCACATCCACCAGGCTCACCTGGCCGCCGTGGCTGGCCAGGCCGGGGTTGATCTCGGTCTGCAGGTAGTAATTGATGCGCTCGTTGATCGGGCTGTCTTCGTTGACCATCGGCACCTTGGCATTCGGTGCCTTGATGGTCAGCTGGCCACCCATGCGGTCGGTGGCATAGTCGACCAGCGCGTCTTCCAGGAAGGGCACGCTGACCGCGTCCAGGTAAGCGGTGAAGCTCTTCAGGCCCACGGCGGTATCGTCAGGCTTCTCTTCGCCCGGCTTGCAGTAGGCGATGCAGGTTTCGGCGTACTGGGTGCCCGGCTGGGTGATGAAAATGCGAATGCCGATGCCAGGCGTGTTCTGCTTGGAGAGCAGATCGGCCAGGTAGTCATGGGCGGCGTCGGTAATGGTTATAGCGCTCATGTAGGTTCCTCACAGACTTGCGGCCAAGTGTACGCCAACCCGGCTTTCGAACAAAGTCCTAGTATTTGACTCGGGAAAGCGCGTATTCAGGGGCCTGCCCCCGTGGTGCCGCCAGCCAGGCCTGCATGCGCCGGTACAGCCCGCGCTCCAGCCACTGGTAGCTGAACCACGACATTAGTCCAATGGACGGCACGCACAGGGCGAACACCAGGTACGGGTTCAACTGCAGGCGCTGGCTGGCGAACCAGCCGGCGTACAGCACCAGCACATGGACCAGGTACACCGAATACGAACAGTCGCCCAGCGCCTTGAGCAGCCGGTTGCCGCGGAACAGTGGCTCCAGGGCGACGAAGGCCAGCACGATCATTGCGCTCGGCACGCCCCAGTGCAGCAAGCGCCAGGAAGCGTCCAAGTGGTAGATGGCAAGGCCTGCCACTGCCAGCAACGCCAACGGTAGCAAGCGGCCCTGGTGGATGAGCCCGCGACGGTGCAGCACGCCCAGGCCGATGCCGAGCAGGAATTCGTAGATGATGTCGTTGCCGTAGAAGCGGCTGAGCACGCCCAGTCGGCCCAGCAGCTCGCTGGCCAGCAGTAGCGCGGCGGTGACCAGCAACTGGTGATGACGGCGGCGCACCAGGAAGGCCAGGCCGAACAGCAGGTAGAAGAACATCTCGAAGTTAAGCGTCCAGCCCACGTTCAGGGTCGGGTACAAGCCGTAGCCACCGGGGTTTTCCGCCGGGATGAACAGCAGCGACAGCAGCAGGTGGTGCCAGGTGAATGCCTGGTGTGGCATCCATTGGCTGAAGGCCAGCAGCAGGGTTGCCATCAGCGCCGTGTAGAACCAGTAGGCCGGGACGATACGCAGCGCCCGGTTGAGCAGGAACTGGCGGGGCTCGATGGCCTTGTCGCAGGTCGACAGGTAGATGACCAGCCCGCTGATGACGAAGAAGATGTCGACGCCTGCGGCGCCGCGGTCGCTGAGCAGTTGGCCGATAGGGCCGGAGGCTTGGAAGTCGAAGAAAATCTGCATGAAATGGTGACAGACCACCACCCAGGCGGCGAACGCCCGCAGTGCTTGAAGCGAATACAGCATGGAGTACCCTGCGCTTGCCGGTGCATTGAGGCCTTTGGGAGCACGTTGCGCTCCATCGCCGGCCAGCCGGCTCCCACAAGGACTGCTCAGCCTTCAGGCATGTGCGGCCCCTGTGGGAGCTGGCTTGCCGGCGATCGGGCTGCACAGCAGCCCCCGGACCACCCACCCATTCCGACCGCAGGGTAATCGGAAAGGTCAGCCCGACCGATCAGAGGTTCTCGTAGCGGTTCATGTCCAGCACGCCCGCCTCGACCGGTTCGGTCTCCTTGATGAAGCTGTTCAGGTCATGGAAGTAGCGCCAGAACTCTGGGTGACTGCGACGCACACCCCAGCGCATGACGATGCGCTCGAACCTGGCCGGGTCATCTTTCGCGTACTCCATGTCCTCGACGAACTCCGGCACATCACTGGTCGGGATGTTGAAGATGAAGTTGGGGTAGCTGCTGAGCACGCCCGGGTACAGGGTCAAGGTATCCAGCCCCGGCTGGTAGCGGTACGCCTCGCCCAGCAGGAACGCCACGTTGCTGTGCGCGCGGTTGCGCAGCAGGCTGTATACCTGGCGCTGGCCGCCCTGCCCTTCGATGCGCAGCATGGTCGCTTCGGGCAGCTGGTTGATGACCTTCAACCCGGCAGCCGGGCGCGACACCAGGCGGCTGAGCGATTGTTCGGCATTGCGGAACTCTTCGCTCACCTGCGGCCGTGAACAGAACGCACCCTGGCAGCGGTTGATCGGGTCAGGCGCGGCATTCAGGCTGCCGGTACGCTGCAGAAGCTTCAGGCCGAAGTCGCGCTTGGGGTTGCGCGGGTCGAGCTGGATACCGCTCGGGGTGTCGGTGTCGATGTCTTCATAATCCATCCACATCTTCACCTTGCCGCTGTTCTGGTACCAGTCACCGAGGATCGCCTTGCGCTGGTCGGCCGGCATCAGGCGCAGGAAGTTGACCTCGGCGCCGTTGCGGATCAGGTCGAAGTACAGGCGCGTCTGCAACTGGTGCGAGACGTTGCCGAACACATCGAAGTTGACCGCCAGCTGGTAATAGGTGCGCTCGAACAACGGGTAGTCGAACAGCCACACGGTCAGCGGCACATCACCGATCAGGCCCTTGGTCACCGAGGCGCTGTCGAAGTGGCGGAAGATGCTCAGCAACGCGTTGTCGTTACCGGCCCACAGCGTCGCCCAGCCCGGGGCCGGCATGTCGGCATAGGCTTCGCGGCGCAGTTTTTCGTACTCGTTGCGCTTGTCGCGGTAGGCGTGCCACAGGCTCAGCACGCTGCCCACGTCATCGATCTGCCCAGGCATGGCCAGCAGCGGTGTGGCCTCGCCACGGTACTTGGCATCGGTGATATAGCGGTCATGGGCCGGCTCCTGGAACAGCGCCCAGAAGTTGTCGCGGATCACGTCGGTGGCAATCTGCCCACGGCATACCGGGCCACGGATGAAAGTGCGCACGAAGTACTCGGCGTTATCCAGCATGAACTGGTAGCGCGCCACTGCCGGGATCGCTTCGAAGGTTTCGAACGGGTTGGCCCGGTGGCGCGGGCCGTAGCCTGGCAGCGCAGTGGCATGCCAGTCGCCGGCGTAGAACAGTTGCTTGACCCGCTTGAGCTTCTGCGGCCCCATCGGATAGGTGATGTGCGTCTTGTGCACGATCACGCCCTGCACCGGGATCAACCGGTAGTAGAAGTCGGTGCCCGGCGGGTCGTTGGGGCGGCGCGTGGCGATCAGGTCGACCGGCTGACCGCTCGGTGTACGCGAACGCACCCACTGGAAGAAGTGGCCCTGCTCGCCACCAACGAAATAGATGTGCGCCAGGAACAGGTGCTCGTACAGCCAGCGGCCGACCAGCGCCTCGGTGGAACCCGGGCGGTTGAGCAGCTCTTCCCAGTCGGCAATCTGCTTGGCTTCGGCCGCGCTTGGCTTGATCGGCTGGTACTCGACGGGTGCACCGGCGGCCAACCAGCGGCGCATGGTGTCGTATTCCTTGTCGGTCAGGCCGGTCACCGCCAGTGGCATGCCTTCCTTGGGGTGAGCGCCGGCATAGGCATCGAACTCATGCGGCAACGGGCACATGTTGTTGCGGTTCAGGCCCAGGACGATTTCCTCGGGCAGCTTGGCATTGGGCGTGAGCGGGGTCTTGTGCCCCAGCTCGAGCATGCGCGCCATCAGCGCGGCCTGGCTGCCCTGGTTGTCGAGCACCGAGTAGAAGCCCTTCTTGCGCCACTCGCCCTCGCTATGGGCGTCGTAGAACAGCCGCGTGGTGGGCACTGCCTTGCTGCGCTCGCCCTGGTACACGGGAACCTTGGTGGCGCCGCGCACCGCGCCTTCAGGGCTTTCCAGCTTCAGCTGGCAGGCGGCGTCGTTGCAGGCGTGGCAGGCCACGCATTTCTCGGTGAAGATCGGTTGAATGTCCCGGGTGTAGGAAATAGCCGGGCTCGACTGGGGGGCTTGCCCGAACGCCACACTGCTGATGAGCAGGGCGAAAACGCCGGCAAGAATACGATGCACCATGTGCGGAAAGTCCTGGGTATTGAAAGCCATCACGATTTGTTGCCTGGTCGTCCTTGGGTGCCCTGCTTCGCCGACGCCCGCCCAACATGAGCCATTTTCATGCAAATGGGCGATGCGCCTAAAAACCGCGCAGCTTTGTTATGATTCTGCACCTTCTGAAATTTGCCCGACCAGGTAGTTCCTATGTCCGACCGCAGCGCTCGTCTCCAAGCACTCCAGAACGCACTCAAGGAGCGCATCCTGATCCTCGACGGCGGCATGGGTACTATGATCCAAAGCTACCGGCTCGAGGAACACGACTATCGTGGCACGCGCTTCGCCGATTGGCCAAGCGATGTCAAGGGTAACAACGACCTGTTGCTGCTCAGCCGCCCGGATGTGATCGCAGCCATCGAAAAGGCCTACCTGGATGCCGGCGCCGATATCCTCGAAACCAACACCTTCAACGCCACGCAGATTTCCCAGGCCGACTACGGCATGGAGTCGCTGGTCTACGAGCTGAACGTCGAGGGCGCGCGCATCGCCCGCCAGGTGGCCGATGCCAAGACCCTGGAAACCCCGCACAAGCCGCGCTTCGTCGCCGGCGTGCTCGGCCCTACCAGCCGCACCTGCTCGATTTCCCCGGACGTCAACGACCCCGGCTACCGCAACGTCACCTTCGACGAACTGGTAACGAACTACATCGAGGCCACCCGCGGCCTGATCGAGGGTGGCGCCGACCTGCTGCTGATCGAGACCATCTTCGACACCCTCAACGCCAAGGCGGCGATCTTCGCCGTGCAGCAGGTGTTCGAGGAAGACGGCATCGAACTGCCGATCATGATCTCCGGCACCATCACAGACGCCTCGGGCCGTACCCTGTCGGGCCAGACCACCGAAGCGTTCTGGAACTCGGTGCGCCATGCCAAGCCGATTTCCGTGGGCCTGAACTGCGCCCTCGGCGCCAAGGACCTGCGCCCGTACCTGGAAGAGCTGGCGACCAAGGCCGACACCCATGTCTCGGCCCACCCCAACGCCGGCCTGCCGAACGCCTTTGGTGAATACGACGAAACCCCGGCGGAAATGGCCGTGGTGGTCGAGGAATTCGCCGCCAGCGGCTTCCTCAACATCATCGGCGGCTGCTGCGGCACCACTCCCGGCCACATCCAGGCCATCGCCGAGGCCGTGGCCAAGTACAAGCCGCGCGAGATTCCGGAAATCGCCAAGGCCTGCCGCCTGTCGGGCCTGGAGCCGTTCACCATCGACCGCCAGTCGCTGTTCGTCAACGTCGGCGAGCGCACCAACATCACCGGCTCCGCCAAGTTCGCCCGGCTGATCCGTGAAGAGAACTACACCGAAGCCCTGGAAGTCGCCCTGCAGCAAGTCGAGGCCGGCGCCCAGGTGATCGACATCAACATGGACGAAGGGATGCTCGACTCCCAGGCCGCCATGGTCCGCTTCCTCAACCTGATCGCCGGCGAGCCGGACATCTCGCGCGTGCCGATCATGATCGACTCGTCCAAGTGGGAAGTGATCGAAGCGGGCCTCAAGTGCATCCAGGGCAAGGGCATCGTCAACTCCATTTCCATGAAGGAAGGCGTCGAGCAGTTCAAGCACCACGCCCGCCTGTGCAAGCGCTATGGCGCTGCCGTGGTGGTGATGGCCTTCGACGAAGTCGGCCAGGCCGACACTGCCGCGCGCAAGAAGGAAATCTGCCAGCGCAGCTACGACATTCTGGTCAATGAAGTGGGCTTCCCGCCGGAAGACATCATCTTCGACCCGAACATCTTTGCTGTCGCCACCGGCATCGAAGAGCACAACAACTACGCCGTCGATTTCATCGAGGCCTGCGCCTACATCCGCGACCACCTGCCGCACGCCCTGAGCTCGGGCGGTGTATCCAACGTGTCGTTCTCGTTCCGTGGCAACAACCCGGTGCGTGAAGCCATCCACTCGGTGTTCCTGTACCACGCGATCCAGAACGGCCTGACCATGGGTATCGTCAACGCCGGCCAGCTGGAGATCTATGACGAGATCCCGGCTGCCCTGCGTGAAAAGGTCGAGGACGTGGTACTCAACCGTACCCCGCATGGCACCGACGCACTGCTGGCCATCGCCGACGACTACAAGGGCGGCGGCGCAACCAAGGAAGTGGAAAACGAAGAGTGGCGCTCGCTGCCGGTGGAAAAACGCCTGGAGCACGCGCTGGTCAAGGGCATCACCGCGTTCATCGTCGAAGACACCGAAGAATGCCGCCAGCAGTGCACCCGCCCGATCGAAGTGATCGAAGGCCCGCTGATGAATGGCATGAACGTGGTCGGCGACCTGTTCGGCGCGGGCAAGATGTTCCTGCCCCAGGTGGTCAAGTCGGCCCGGGTAATGAAGCAGGCGGTAGCGCACCTGATCCCGTTCATCGAAGCCGAGAAAGGCGACAAGCCGGAAGCCAAGGGCAAGATCCTGATGGCCACGGTAAAAGGCGACGTGCACGACATCGGCAAGAACATCGTCGGCGTGGTGCTCGGCTGCAACGGCTACGACATCGTCGACCTCGGCGTGATGGTGCCGGCCGAGAAGATCCTGCAAACCGCCCGTGACGAGAAGTGCGACATCATTGGCCTGTCCGGCCTGATCACGCCGTCGCTGGACGAGATGGTCCACGTTGCCCGCGAAATGCAGCGCCAGGGCTTCCAGTTGCCGCTGATGATTGGCGGCGCCACCACCTCCAAGGCGCATACCGCAGTCAAGATCGAGCCCAAGTACAGCAACGACGCCGTGGTCTACGTCACCGACGCCTCCCGTGCGGTGGGCGTTGCCACCCAGCTGCTGTCCAAGGAGCTGAAAGCCGGCTTCGTCGAGAAGACCCGCCAGGAATACGAGGAAGTACGCGAGCGCACCGCCAACCGCAGTGCCCGTACCGAGCGCCTGAGCTATGCCCAGGCGATCGCCGCCAAGCCGCAATACGACTGGGCTGGCTACCAGCCAGCAGTACCCTCCTTCACCGGCGTCAAGGTGCTGGAAGACATCGACCTGCGCACCCTGGCCGAGTACATCGACTGGACCCCGTTCTTCATCTCCTGGGACCTGGCCGGCAAGTTCCCGCGCATCCTCACCGACGAAGTGGTCGGCGAGGCGGCCACGGCGCTGTACAAGGATGCCCGCGAGATGCTCGACAAGCTGATCGACGAAAAACTGATCAGCGCCCGCGCGGTGTTCGGCTTCTGGCCGGCCAACCAGGTGGCCGATGACGATATCGAGGTGTACGGCGAGGACGGCCAGGCCCTGGCTACCCTGCACCACCTGCGCCAGCAGACCATCAAGCCGGACGGCAAGCCCAACTGGTCGCTGGCCGACTTCGTCGCGCCGAAGACCAGCGGCGTTACCGATTACGTCGGCGGTTTCATCACCACCGCCGGCATCGGTGCCGAGGAAGTGGCCAAGGCTTACCAGGACAAGGGCGACGACTACAGCTCGATCATGGTCAAGGCCCTGGCCGACCGCCTGGCCGAGGCCTGTGCCGAATGGCTGCACGAGCAGGTGCGTAAAGAGCACTGGGGTTATGCCCGCGACGAACACCTGGACAACGAGGCGCTCATCAAGGAGCAGTACCGCGGCATTCGCCCGGCGCCCGGCTACCCGGCGTGCCCGGACCACACCGAGAAGGAAACCCTTTTCCGCCTGCTTGATGGCACTGCCATCGGCGAGACCGGGCCGAGCGGCGTGTTCCTCACCGACCACTTCGCAATGTTCCCGGCGGCGGCGGTCAGCGGCTGGTACTTCGCCCACCCACAGGCGCAGTACTTTGCGGTGGGCAAGGTCGACAAGGACCAGATCGAGCGCTACAGCGCGCGCAAGGGCCAGGATGTGAGTGTGAGCGAGCGCTGGTTGGCGCCTAACCTGGGTTACGACAGCTAAGTCCCTTGGGGCCGCTTTGCGGCCCATCGCGACACAAGGCCGCTCCTACAGGAGAATGCAATCCCTTGTAGGAGCGGCCTTGTGTCGCGATGGGCTGCACAGCAGCCCAAATAGCCACCTACACTGTCCCTGATTGCCTCTGATTTCCTCAGGAGCCACCATGGACGATTCCAGCCAGGGCAAGTCCCCTACCTTCTGGCAGATGCTGCACAGCATCCTCGCTGCCGCCTTCGGCGTGCAAAGCGGCAAGAACCGCGCCCGCGACTTCACACACGGCAAGGCCAGCCATTTCATTGCGCTGGGGACGCTGTTCACCCTGGTGTTCATTGCCGTGCTGATCGGCCTGGTACAGTTGGCCATGCACCTTGCTCGCTAGCCCTTGAAGGGCAGTGATTTACCTGTGGGAGCGGGCAAGCGCGCGCAAGGGCCGGCACAGGCAAAGCAAAAACGCCTGCGGGACTCCCTCCCGCAGGCGCTCCGGCTGCATCACGGTCTTGAATACAAGTCTACTGGTGGCTGACCCAATACACGGCAGTGACCACCACCAGAACGATCAGGCAGAGGATCGCCCAGGCATCGACGCTGCTGTCAGCTTTGCGGACCTTGGTTGAGTTTCCCATTGCATTGCCTCTTGTAGTGGTTATGGGAATGCACTTCACCACCAGCAGTTAAGACGAGAAATGCCCTTCCCTCAAGCAAGGTCTTTCAATAATTGATCGGTGATGTCAGAAACGGGTACTGGTAATCGGGCGGCCGCCCTTCGGCACTGTAATGCTTGAAATCGATGCCGTAGTCGGGCTGTTCCAGGAGTTTCAGCCATCGGCTCGCCTTGCCCTGGTCGATCGGTTGCAACACCGGCACGCGATGCTCGCGCAGGCCATCACGGTTCACTGCCAGCCCCAGGGCATCGTCGTGCAGCATCACCATGGCCCAGCCGCCGAGGCTGAAATGCCCGCCCATCAGCACGCTGAGGCGCCCGTCGATACGTGCCTTCAGGGCCTCGGGCGAGCTGTTGATGGCGCTGAACAGCACATCGCGCCCCGGCGTACGCCCCGCCTCTTCGAACGCCTGCATGGCACCAAAGGCCATTTCGTCGTTGGCCGACCACACCAGGCGGGTGGCCGGATAGCGCTCCAGCAGTTGCTGCGCCTGCTCGTAGGCGCGCTGGCGGCTCCAGCCGCCATATACCACCTGGCGCAGGCGCACCTGGGGGAAGTCGGCCAGGGCGCGGCGCATGCCCTCCTCTCGCAGCTGCGAGGCCGGGGTGGTCTTGACCCCGGCAAACGCCAGCAGGTCCACCGGGCCACTGTCGCGGGGCAATTGCGCGACCATCTGGTGCAACATCTGGAAGCCCGCCTGCTCGTCGTTGGCAGTCAAGGTGCCCAGCAGCTCGGCGTATTTGCCGGGCTGGGCCTCGATGCTGCGGGCCTGGCTGGCAGTCAGGCCGTTGTTGACCAGGAACAGCTTGACCCCGCTGCCGCGCGACAGGCGGATGATCTCCGGCGCCACGTACTGCTCGTTGACCAGCACCAGGTAATCCGGGCGCTGCGGCCCGCCCAGGATCGCCCTGGCGTGGGTCAGCGCCAGGTCGGCGCGGCGTTCGCTGTACTCCACGCGCAGGGTCATGCCCAGGTCGTGCGCAGCGGCCTGCATGAAGCGGCTATAGCTGGTCCAGAACGTCTCGGTGGACAGGCCCGGGTTGAGGAAAACCACCGAAACCGGCTGCGCGCTTGCCGCCAGCGGCAAGACAAGACACAAGCTTTGGCACAATGCCTTGAGCATGGGCTGACATCCCTGCGAAGCAAACACCGGATTATAAACGCCAGGCCATACCGAGCACACAAATGGCAGTCAGTCTCACATAGTCCATTTGGTTCTTTTCATATGCAAAAACATCACTTTAGCGCATAAACGCAACCTGCTATCGTTCCCCGGCTCCGAAGCGGAGTGCGCGGCCGTGCGCGCGAATAGCTGCATGCCTGAGACAGGACTTTTATGTACGTATACGACGAGTACGATCAGCGGATCATCGAGGACCGCGTCAAGCAGTTCCGTGATCAGACCCGCCGCTATCTGGCCGGTGAGCTGAGCGAAGAAGAATTCCGCCCTCTGCGCCTGCAGAACGGCCTTTACATCCAACGTTTCGCACCGATGCTGCGCGTCGCCGTGCCGTACGGCCAGCTGAACGCCACCCAGGTCCGCACCCTGGCCAAGATCGCCCGCGACTACGACAAGGGCTATGCCCACATCTCCACCCGCCAGAACGTGCAGTTCAACTGGCCGGCCCTGGAAGACATCCCGGACATCCTCGCCGAACTGGCCACCGTGCAGATGCACGCAATCCAGACCAGCGGCAACTGCCTGCGCAACACCACCACCGACCAGTTCGCCGGTGTGGCCGCAGACGAAATCGTCGACCCGCGTCCGTGGTGCGAGATCGTCCGCCAGTGGACCACCTTCCACCCGGAATTCGCCTACCTGCCGCGCAAGTTCAAGATTGCGATCAACGGCTCGCAGGAAGACCGCGCCGCCATCGAAGTGCACGACATCGGCCTGGAGCCGGTGCGCAATGCCGCTGGCGAGCTGGGCTTCCGTGTACTGGTCGGTGGCGGCCTGGGCCGTACCCCGGTGGTGGGTTCGTTCATCAACGAGTTCCTGCCGTGGCAGGACCTGATCAGCTACCTCGACGCCATCCTGCGCGTGTACAACCGTTACGGTCGCCGTGACAACAAGTACAAGGCGCGGATCAAGATCCTGGTCAAGGCACTTACCCCGGAAGTGTTCGCCGAAAAGGTCGAGGCCGAAATGGTCCACCTGCGTGGCGGCAGCACCACCCTGACCGAAGCCGAAGTGCAGCGTGTATCGCGCCACTTCGTCGACCCGGCCTACCTGGCCCTGGACAACTTCGACTATGCCGCCCAGGACGCCGAGTACCCAGGCTTCGCCCGCTGGCGCTCGCGCAACACCCGCGCCCACAAGCGCCCTGGCTACGTGGCCGTGACCCTGTCGCTCAAGCCCACCGGCGTTGCACCGGGCGACCTGACCGACAAGCAGCTGGACGCCGTGGCCGACCTGGCCGAGCGCTACAGCTTCGGCTTCCTGCGGACCTCGCACGAGCAGAACATCATTCTGGCCGACGTCGAGCAGCGGCAGCTGCACGCCCTGTGGCTGGAACTGCGCGAAAGCGGCTTTGCAACCCCGAACATCGGCCTGCTGACCGACATCATCTGCTGCCCGGGTGGTGACTACTGCTCGCTGGCCAACGCCAAGTCGATCCCGATCGCCGAATCCATCCAGCGCCGCTTCGACGACCTGGACTACCTGTTCGACATCGGTGAGATCGACCTGAACATCTCCGGCTGCATGAACGCCTGCGGCCACCACCACGTGGGCCACATCGGCATCCTCGGCGTGGACAAGAAGGGTGAGGAGTTCTACCAGGTGTCGCTGGGTGGCAATGCCGCACGCGGCGCGAGCCTGGGCAAGATCCTCGGCCCGTCCTTCGCTCAGGATGACATGGCCGATGTGATCGAGAAGCTGATCGCCGTGTACGTCGAGCAACGTACCGAGGAAGAGCGTTTCATCGACACCTACCAGCGTATCGGCATCGACCCCTTCAAGGAACGCGTCTATGCAGCGAATCATTAAGAACAACCAGATCGTCGACGAAACCTGGCATCTACTGCCCAAGGAAACGTCCTTTGACGAGCTGACCAACTGCGACGACTACATCGTCCCGCTGCAGATGTGGCGCGACCATGCCCATGCGCTCAAGGCCCGCGACGGCGGGCTGGGCATATGGCTGGACAGTGACGAAGAAGCCGAAGAAATCGGCGAAGAGGTGCAGCACTTCCAGGTCATCGCACTGAACTTCCCGGCGTTCACAGACGGGCGCAACTACTCCAATGCGCGCCTGCTGCGTGACCGCTACAAGTTCAAGGGCGAGCTGCGCGCCATTGGCGACGTGTTGCGCGACCAGCTGTTCTTCATGGCCCGTTGCGGTTTCGACGCATTTGCCATCCGGGCCGACAAGGACCCGGAAGACGCACTGCAAAGCCTGAAGGACTTCTCGGTGACCTACCAGGCCGCCACTGACGAGCCGCTGCCGCTGTTCCGCCGCCGCTGATCGTCACCTTGCAATGCCAGACGGCCCGCCTTCATGGCGGGCCGTTGCGTTTCCTGATCGAGAATTCAAGTTCGCCGATGGCTTGCCGACATCACGCAGGAACGTATCAGTAAAGCGCAGGGAGCGTGAATGAATCCGATTACACCGATCATACGCACGACGCAGACCTACCTTCCCGCTTCCACGGTAACACCAGGCAATGCCGTGAAAGCCGCAAGCGCCACAGCTGCAAGCAGCAAGGTCAGCATAGGCCAGTCGCCGCCCAGCACCGACATCGGCATTTACAATGCCAAAGGTACCCTCGGCAGTGGGCAGGTTCGCTATGTCTGGGAGCATGACGGCATCGACAGGCTGAGCCTGAACATGTACAGCGCGATTCAGTCCTCCTCCACCGCATCCCGGTTCCAGGGACTGGGTGCAGCATTGCTGGAACAACTGGCAGCCAATGGCGGGCAACGCATTTCCCAATCAGGCTTGGCAATTGACAGCGCTACGGCAACAGAACCCATGCTGCTTGGGCTTCAACAGGCCAGGTTGCGCGAATTCGCCACGGACAGCGTGACCTTCACCCTGAACACGGCCTCCGGCGCGACCGTTTCACTGGGGCTTTACAACAGCGACAGAGGCTTGGCGGTAGATGCCGAGGTGCTCGGTGGCAACCTGACCGCCGGCGAACTCGACGGCCTGACTAAGATGGCGGACAGCTTCCAAGGTGCCCTCAACGGCCTTGCTCAGGAACCCCCTGGCCTGAAGCTCGGCGCGCTGGTCAAGCTAGACCCCGCACTCTTCACCGGCCTGCAGTTCAAGGCACAGCTGGAAACCGCAGGCGGTGCTCGGCAGACGTTTGCCCTGCAAATGGACGAGCATACGCGCAGCCTGGAACTCCAGGCACCGTCCGGCAATGTGACAATGAACTTCGACACCCAAGGCGGCACCTTGCTCGGCAGCGAGGCGCAACGGCAAGCAGCAGTGTCGAACTACCTGACCCAATTCGACGCCGCGCAGCAACGCGGGAACGGCAATGAACAGCTGATGACGCTTTTCAAAGATGCATTCCGCCAGCTCAATAGCGTGGACGACGCAGCCCTGCGCCCAGCCAATCATGACACCTGGCTGAACAAGACCAGCCGCCTGCTGCTCAGTGGCATGGCCGATTTCAATGCTTCGCTCACTACACCCGAGCAGCGAACCAACCCCATGCGCCCGCATGAGATAGACAGCTTCGATTACACCGTTTCACAGACCACCACCCGCAATGGCGGGGCAGCGAACCTGAGCCTGCAACAGGACCAGCAGAGCACGCTGAAGGCCTCTTGGCACGAGAGCCTCAACCCCTGGGTAGAGCTGCAACTCACGCTCGACAGCAAATCGCAGGACTACCGTTATCATGAGGTGCATGACCAAGCCAGCAGTTCGACCCGCATAGGCTTTGTCAACAATGTCCTGGTCGAGGCCACTGCCACCCAGCAGGCCAGTCAGCAGGAGCGTGTACGCACCTACCAGCAAGCCGAACTGCAGTCTGACATGACCACCTCTGCCTCGGCCGCACAGTCACGCGACCTGCTGGACATGCTCGATGAGTTCCTGGCCCAGGACCGGCAGGCGCGACGTCTTGGCCTTGGCTCCAGGCTCGAGCAGCAGGTCCAGTCGCTGCGGAACCTGTGGTTGCTGCAGTCCAACCCGGCGTTGATCGACGACTGATGATTGCATCTGCCTGCCCCTGTCGCCCTTCAGCGGGCGCCAGGGAGCGGGATGAATCGCCTGGCGTTCGCTCACGATCGGCCCGCCTATTCTTGACTGCAGGACAAAGGACCTTGGCCCTGCCCCAGCTTAATCAATCCCCGCCAAACCCGCACACTGCTCCCACACGAACAGCCCGAGCCTTGAGTCTCGGTTCAGTTCACCTCCCTTACTCACCAGGAGCAGATCCATGAGCATTCCATCCTTCGGCCTCGGCACCTTCCGCCTCACCGGCCAAGCCGTCATCGACTCGGTCAAGTCGGCCCTGGAACTGGGCTACCGGGTCATCGACACTGCGCAGATCTACCAGAACGAAGCCGACGTCGGCCAAGCCATCGCCGAAAGCGGCGTCAAGCGCGACGAGCTGTTCATCACCACCAAGATATGGGTCGAAAACTACGCCGCCGACAAGCTGATCCCCAGCCTGCGCGACAGCCTGCAGAAGCTGCGCACCGACTACGTCGACCTGCTGCTCATCCACTGGCCTGCCCCGGGCAACGGCGTTGAGCTGCCCGAGTACATGGCGGCCCTGGCCGAAGCCAAGAAGCTGGGCCTGACCCGCCAGATCGGCGTGTCCAACTTCAACATCGACCTGACCCGCCAAGCCATCGAAGTGGTCGGCAAAGGCGAAATCGCCACCAACCAGATCGAACTCAGCCCGTACCTGCAGAACAGCAAGCTGACCGCCTTCCTCAAGGAGCAAGGCATCACCGTCACCTCCTACATGACCCTGGCCTACGGCAAGGTGCTGAAAGATCCGGTACTGGCCGACATCGCCGCCAAGCACAAGGCCACCGTCGCTCAGGTTGCCCTGGCCTGGGCCCTGCAGCTGGGCTACGCAGTGATCCCGTCGTCGACCAAGCGCGAAAACCTGGCCAGCAACCTGCTCGCCCGTGACCTGAAGCTGGACGCCGACGACATGGCACGCATCGCCAAGCTCGAGCGCAATGGTCGCGAAGTCAGCCCTGACGGCCTGGCGCCAATCTGGGACTGATACCATGACCACGCCCCTCGAACGCCTGACCGCTGGCGGCTTCAGCATCGGCCTGGAAGCACCGCTGGACCACGACTGGACGCCCGCCGGCGACCAGGCGCGGCGCCGTGACGGCCGCCAGTTCGGCGAACCTGACCTGGCCCGCCACGCAGCACTGGCACAACTGGCCGATCGCCTGGGCTACCGCGCCCTGTGGGTCCGCGATGTGCCGCTGTACGACCCATCGTTCGGCGACGCCGCCCAGGTGTTCGAGGTGTTTGCGTACCTCGGCTACCTTGCCGGCATAACCCGCGACATCCTGCTCGGCACGGCTGCCGTGGTGCTGCCGATTCGCGAACCGCTGCTGACCCTTAAATCGGCCAACAGCGTGCAGCGCCTCAGTGGCAACCGCCTGCTGCTGGGCGTGGCCAGTGGTGACCGGCCGGTGGAGTACCCGCTATTCGGTCGGGATTTCGAGGGGCGTGGCAACGCATTCCGCAAACAGGTCGCGCTGCTGCGTGATGGTGCCAACGGCCACCTGCCCGAAGGGCTGGCCGTGCTACCCAGTACCGCTTCGCCGCTGCCGTTGCTGGTAGCCGGCCTGGCCCAGCAGAGCCCGGAATGGATCGGCAGCAACCTGGACGGCTGCCTGGCCTACCCCGGCACACCGGACGACCACCGGCATCGTGTCGCCGCCTGGCGCGCGGTGGCGGGCAACAAGCCTTACAGCAGCTTCATCCATCTGGACCTGGCGGACAACCCCGACGAACCGCTGCAACGCTGGCGCTTCGGTTTCCGCGGCGGCCGCAAGGCGCTGGCGGCCGAGCTCCGCGCCCTGCGCGCGGTGGGTGTCGACCATATCGGCCTGCACCTGCGGCGTAACGTGCGGCCGCTGGACGAAACCCTGCGCGAAATCGCCGAATACGTATTGCCACAATTCCATGAGACAAAAACCCAACTGACGGAGGCCACCCCATGACAGGAGCACGCGCAATGAAGAGCGGGCACGTCCTGTTTGCCTTGGCCATCGGCGCCTTCGGCATCGGCACCACCGAGTTCACCCCGATGGGCCTGCTGCCGGTAATTGCCCAAGGTGTCGATGTCAGCATCCCCAGCGCTGGCATGCTGATTACCGCCTATGCCATCGGGGTGATGGTTGGTGCGCCGATCATGACCCTGCTGTTCAGCCGTTTCGGCAAGCGCGCCGCGCTGATGGCGCTGATGGCCATTTTCACCCTCGGCAACCTGCTGTCGTCGCTGTCGCCGGACTACTACACCCTGCTCGCCTCGCGCCTGGTCACCAGCCTCAACCACGGCGCGTTCTTCGGCCTTGGTGCGGTAGTGGCTGCCAGCGTGGTGCCCAAGGAGAAACAGGCCAGTGCCGTGGCCACCATGTTCATGGGCCTGACCATTGCCAACATCGGCGGCGTGCCGGCCGCCACCTGGATCGGCCAGCAGGTCGGCTGGCGCATGGCCTTTGCCGGTACTGCCATGCTGGGCCTGCTGGCCATGGCCGCGCTGTGGTATGCCCTGCCCAAGGGTGAGCGCGGCAGCGTGCCGCACGTGCGCAAGGAGCTGGCGGTCATCGCCCGGCCCAGCGTGCTGCTGGCAATGGCCACCACCGTGCTCGGTGCCGGCGCCATGTTCACCTTGTACACCTATGTCGCACCGGTACTGGCCGAACTGACCGGCGCCTCGGACAGCTTCGTCACTCTGGGCCTGGTGCTGATCGGCGTGGGCTTCACCCTGGGCAACAGCCTGGGTGGCCGCCTGGCCGACTGGTCGCTGGATGGGGCGGCGCGGATCTTCCTCGCGGCACTGGCAGTGATCATGCTGCTGATGCCGCTGGTGCTGGGCAGCCACATCGGCGCCGCCATCGCCTTGCTGGTGTGGGGCATGTTCACCTTTGCCGTGGTACCGCCGCTGCAGCTGCGGGTGATGACCGCCGCCATCGAAGCACCGGGGCTGGCCTCGTCGATCAACGTGGGCGCGTTCAACCTGGGCAATGCCGTGGGCGCGGCGCTGGGTGGTGCGGTGATCAGCCTGAACCTGGGCTATGCGGCAGTGCCGATGGCAGGTGGCGTGCTGGCGGCTGCCGGGCTGCTGCTGGTGTGGCTGGGCGGGCGTAGCAAGGCTACCGGGAAAACCGCAGCCGACGCAGCCAGATAGAGCCCCCCCGCAAGAGCGCGCCTGGCATGGCACCTCGGCATTGTTCCACGCACTGCAATTATGATGTGCCAGGCGCACCCATTCTCTGTTCGGTCAGCGGCTACTACTCTCCTACAAGCCAATCGAACTGAGGAGTACCGCGATGTCCCGTCCACCCCTGCCGCCCTTCACCCGCGAAAGCGCCATCGAAAAGGTCCGCCTGGCCGAGGATGGCTGGAACGGCCGCGACCCGGCCAAGGTTGCGCTTGCCTATACCGTCGACACCGTGTGGCGTAACCGCGCCGAGTTCCCGCGTGGCCGTGCCGAGGTCGAGGCGTTTCTGACGCGTAAGTGGAACCATGAACTGGAGTACCGCCTGATCAAGGAGCTGTGGGCCTTCACCGGCAACCGCATTGCCGTGCGCTATGCCTACGAGTACCACGACGACAGCGGCCAGTGGTACCGTGCCTATGGCAACGAGAACTGGGAGTTTGCCGACGACGGGCTGATGCAGAACCGTCATTCGAGCATCAACGAGCACCCTATCAGCGAAGCCGAGCGCAAGTTCCACTGGCCGTTGGGCCGGCGCCCGGATGATCACCCAGGGCTCAGCGAGATGGGGCTCTGATCAACCCTGCGGCAGCATGATCCTGACTTCCAGCCCACCGCCCGGGCGGTTGCCCAGGGTCATGCTGCCACCCTGCTCCAGCACGATGGCCCGTGCTGCGGGCAGGCCCAGCCCAACGCCACCGGTATTGCGGTTGCGTGAACCTTCGATACGGTAGAACGGCACGAATACCTGCTCATGCAGCTCCGGCGCGATGCCCGGCCCGCGATCCAGCACGGTAATCTCGATCTGCCTGGTGCTCACCGCCAGCACCACCGTTGGCTCACAGCCGTACTTCGCTGCATTGTCGATCAAGTTGACCAGCACACGCCTGATACCCACTGGCCGCCCCGTGTACACGCAGCGGCGCGGCCCGCTGAGGCCGACCTCGACCCCCGCGTCCTTGAAGTCGTCCACCACGGTCAGCAGCAACTCGCCCAGGTCGAATACGGTCGTCTGTTCCAGCCGTGCATCATCACGGAAGAACTCCAACGCCGCATCGACCATCGCCTGCATCTCGTCGACGTCCTTGAACAACTTGGCCTGCAACTGGGCATCGTCGACGAACTCGGCGCGCAAGCGCATGCGCGTCAGCGGTGCACGCAAGTCATGGGAAATGGCCGCGAGCATCTGGGTGCGGTCGTTGAGAAAATGCTTGAGCTGCGCCTGCGTGGCATTGAACGCGAGAATGGCCTGGCGCAGGTCGTGCGGGCCGACCACCGGAATCGGCGGGGCGTTGAAATCCTTGCCAAAACGCCGCGCCCCTTCGGCAAAGCGCTCCAGCGGCTTGGCCAGGTAGCGCGTGGCCAGCAGCGCGACGGCAAGGCTGGAAACCAGCATCAGGCCAAGGATGATCAGGTTGCGAGGCAGTTCATCCAGCCCCCAGCTACGGTTGGTGGCGCGGAACAGCACCCAGGACTTGTCGCTCAGCTCGATCATCAGCGCATAGCCGCGCTCAGGTGCGTATTCCGGCATGTCGGACGGTGCAAAGGCCTCGACCCTGGCATCCGGGCGCTTGAGCAGCGCGCGCAGGATAGGCGTGCCCTCGCTGAACTCGGCATCGACCAGCACTGGCACGCCCGCTTCGTCATGCCGGCGCAACCATCGCACGGAGTATGAGCCGTCGCCCGCCGCACTGGCGATGTTGGCACGTTGCGCCATGGGCGCGGCGTCGAGGATGCGGGTAACCGCTGCAACCTTCTCGATAACCCCGCTCTCCAGCAGCGGAGGCTGCGCCCAGGCACTCAACAGCAGGCTGAACAGTCCCTTGAGCAGCAGCAGGAACAGCATCGCCGTCAGGGTGGTGAGCGCGATCCAGCGGGCAATGGTGATCCTGGGCCTTGGCAGCGCCTGGCGAACCCTGGCCAGCAGCTTCATCGCTTCGCGACCGTGGGCGTGAAAAGGTAACCGGCATTTCGCAGGGTACGGATCAAGGGCTCGTTGCCGTTGTCGGTTTCAAGCTTGCGGCGCAGCCGGCTCACCTGGACATCGATGCTTCGGTCATAGGCGTCATACGCATCGCCACGAGCCATATCCAGCAACTGCTGGCGGCTGAGCACCCGCCGCGGATGTTCGGCGAACACCAGCAGCAGCTCGAACTCACCGTTGGACAGAGGGATCATGACGTTGTCCGGCGAACGCAGTTCGCGCCGCACCACATCCAGCCGCCACCCGGCAAACTCCAGGGTCGCGCAGGCATGGTTCGCCGTGCCACCGGCCGCTTCCCCGGCACGGCGCAGCACTGCCCTCACCCGGGCCAGCAGTTCACGGGCGGCGAACGGTTTGGTCAGGTAGTCGTCTGCCCCCAGCTCCAGGCCAACCACCCGGTCACTCAACTCGCCCATGGCGGTGAGCATGATCACTGCCACTTTGTGCTCGGCCAACAGGCGCTGGCACAACACCAGGCCACTGTCGCCAGGCAGCATCACATCCAGGATGACCAGGTCCGGCACCCGCCGCTCAACGGCTTGCCAGAGCGCCTTGCCATCCGTGGCCACATCAACCTCGTAGCCATGCTGGCAGAGAAACTTCTGCAGCAGGTCGAGCACCTCGACATCATCGTCGACTATCAGCAAATGGCTCACAAAAAAGCACCGCAATACAAGGGTTACCAAGCCGTACTTTAAGGCCATCCCCGCGCAACCGTCATATATTTCAACTTGGAAACAAAGTGTCGACGCCGAGAAAATCCAGACATTTCCAGGCAAAGAAAACCGCGCAGCATTGCCGCCAGTTCTTGCCAGGAATGTATCCATGTCCCTTTCATCATCCGCCTCCCGCTCAGCGCGCTCTGCCGCGCTGGCCTTGTCGCTGCTTGCGGCGGGAGGCTGCAGCCAACGTGCACCGGCCACGGCGGCCTGCGGCAATGTCGCCTATCAGGTCAGTGACCCGGCGGAGCCCGCCAACCGCGCCGTATTCGCCTTCAACCGCACGGTCGACGACTATCTGCTGGCCCCCGTCGCCAGGGGCTACACCGCGCTGCCCGGTTTTGCCCGGCAGGGCATGCACAACTTTGCCAGCAACTTCGGTGAGCCCAAGGTGTTCGTCAACGACCTGCTGCAGGGCAACGGCGAACGAGCGATGACCAGCCTCTCCCGCTTCATCTTCAACACCACCTTGGGTGTGGCGGGGCTGGTCGATGTGTCTGGCAAGATGGGGCTGAGCCAGCATCGCTCGGACTTTGGCCAGACCTTCGGGGTGTGGAACATCGCCGCTGGCCCCATCGTCGAGTTGCCGCTGCTGGGCACCCACAACCTGCGCGATGCCACCGGCACGCTGCTGGGCCTGGCACTGGACCCGTTTAGCGGCAACAGCGATACCGTCGAAACCATGGGCAACGTAGCCACAGCCGGCGGCATCGTCGATACACGGGCCGAAGCACTGCCTTTGACAGACCTGCTGCGCACCTGGCCTGACTACTACCTTGCGCTGCGTGATTACACCGCGCAGCGGCGCAGCAACCGGGTGGCAGAAGGCAAGGCCGGCGAGCCGGGAGCGTGGCCAGTGGATTGTGCAGGGGGTGCCCGTGAAGAATGATGCCCAAGCCGCCATGCTGCTGTTCAGGCGCCTGGAAGGCGCTGCCCGGCAACCGCTGTTGCTGCATGAACTGGAAGCCCGGCTTTCGGCCGATGGCCGGAGCCTGGTGCTGAGCCGCTATCGCGAACGCTTTACCGCCGAAGGCAAGCCTTACCGGCACGAGGCTCACCGCAGCGTACCGATTGCAGCATTGCTGCGCTGGGTGGCGCGTCACGAACGATGAATCCGGCGCGGCCAGGTATTAGCAGGGAGCCTGTGGGAGCGGCTTCAGCCGCGAACACCGGCGCAGCCGGTGCCATGCACCGCGTTGGATTTTCCGCGGGTAAACCCGCTCCCACAGGGTACGCGGACCGCTTGCGAATTCAGGGCGTCAGGCCCGGAATGTCCGAAACGCGACAGTAGCTGCCTGTTCGGCGTGAGACAGGCAAACCGGGCCCTGGCTACCCTTCTTCGGCAAATGCCTTGTTCCCTTTCGCCAGAAGAAGATCGCCCATGACGACCTCCACCGCCTCCATGGCCGCCACCACGCCTGCCGACCAACCCCAGGGCTTTCTGGTCCGCATCGTCGGCGCCGCCGCATTCGCCCACCTGCTCAACGACCTGATCCAGGCCGTGCTGCCATCCATCTACCCGATGCTCAAGAGCGATTTCGCGCTGAGCTTTGCCCAGATCGGCTGGATCGCCCTGATCTACCAGGTGACCGCGTCCCTGCTGCAACCCTGGGTCGGCCTGTACACCGACAAGCACCCGCAACCCTACCTGCTGCCGGCCGGCATGCTGGTGACGCTGGTGGGCATCGCCCTGCTCGCCTTCGCCAGCAGCTATGAAATGCTGCTGGTAGCCGCGGCGGTAGTCGGGGTGGGCTCGGCGACCTTCCACCCCGAAGCCTCGCGAGTGGCCAGGATGGCCTCCGGTGGGCGCTTCGGCACCGCGCAATCGACTTTCCAGGTAGGTGGCAACACCGGCTCGGCCCTCGGCCCGCTGCTGACCGCTGCCATCGTCATTCCACACGGCCAACCGGCCATTGCCTGGTTCATGCTGGCGGCCGCGCTGGCGGTGTTCGTGCTGTTGCGGGTGACCGGCTGGACCGTGCGCCACGGCCAGACCCGGCTCAAGACCTTCGCCGGCCAGCAGGCCCCCGGCCTGTCGCGTGGCGCCATGTGGCGCGCCGTGGCGGTGATCGCCGTGCTGATGTTCGCCAAGTTCGTCTACATCGCCTCGTTCACCAACTACTTCACCTTCTACCTGATCGAGCATTTCGGCCTGAGCGTGCAGCACAGCCAGCTGTACCTGTTCGTGTTCCTCGTGGCCGTGGCCCTTGGCACCTTCGCCGGTGGCCCGGTGGGTGACCGTATCGGGCGCAAGGCAGTGATCTGGGTCTCGTTCCTCGGCGTGGCGCCCTTCGCCCTCGCCCTGCCTTACGCCAACCTGGCCTGGACGGCGGTACTGGCGGTGGCCATCGGCCTGGTGATGTCCTCGGCCTTCGCTGCCCTGGTGGTGTATGCCCAGGAGGCCGTGCCGGGCCGGGTCGGCATGGTGTCGGGGGTGATGTTCGGGTTGATGTTCGGTATCAGCGGCATCGGCGCTGCCGGGCTTGGCGAACTGGCCGACCGGCATGGCATCGAGTGGGTGTACCAGATCATCTCGTTCCTGCCGCTGCTGGGGTTGGCCACGGCGCTGCTGCCGGCAACCCGCTCGCAAGCCCGCCCCAGCCGCTGCTGTTAAAGTGGGCATGCCAGGCTGCCCGTACAAGAGGTCGAAATGCTGAAGCCGCAGCACGAATTGCTGGTGGAGGTGGATGAATGGAGCTGGGAGGTGGGCAGCCGTGCGACGGACTACCCGACCGACTGGTTCATCGAGCCCCACAGCCATGCCAAGCACCAACTGATCTATGCCATAAAAGGCCTGATGATCGTCGAGTCCGGTAACGAACGCTGGACCGTGCCCCCCAGCCGCGGCGTATGGATGCCCTGCGGCCAGGTGCACGCTATACGCTGCGTGGGCGATGTGAAGATGCGCAGTGTGTTCGTGCGCACCGACGCGGCAGTGCAGTTGCCCGTGCAGAGCAAGGCTATCAGCATCTCGCCGTTGCTCAGCGAACTGATCAAGGCTTCCGTAGGCTTTACCGCGCCGTTTGCCGAAGACTCGCGCGAAGCACGGGTGATGCGCCTGATCCTCGACGAGATCTGCGTGCTGCCGACCATGCCACTGAAGCTGTCGCAGCCCCGCGACAAGCGCCTGCAGGCGATCTGCTCGGCATTGCACCAGCGGCCTGACGATAACGCTACCGTGGCCGACTGGGGCCAGCAGCTGGGGGTGGACGAAAAGACCATCCAACGCCTGTTCCGCAAGGAAACCGGCATGACCTTCGGCCAGTGGCGCCAGCAGGCGCGGCTGATGCAGGCACTGGAGCGGATTGCCCTGGGCGAGCGGATCATCGATGTGGCGGGGACGCTGGGGTATGACAGCCCCAGTGCCTTCGCCAGTATGTTCAAGCGCCAGTTCGGCATCACGCCGAGTCAGTTCTTCAAATAGCCTGTAGGAAACATATGATATCGCCCACGCGTTGCTGATCTCGCACAGCAACCCTGTCAAGCCGTGTACAGTACCCTCACAACAAAGCCCCAGAAGGAGCCCGGTACATGACCGTGACGCTGTCCCCACTGCAGATCGACTGCGATTTCGACTCCGGCAACATCCAGGTACTGGATGCCAGCAACCCGGCCCGGGTGCACCTGGCCATCCGCCCGGACACCCACAGCGACCACTACCAGTGGTTCCACTTCAAAGTCAGCGGGCTGACGCCGGGCCAGGTCCATCGCTTCAGCCTCGACAACGCCTCCGGCTCTTCGTACAAGAACGCCTGGAGCGGCTACAACGCCGTGGCCTCCTATGACCAGCAAACCTGGTTCCGCGTCCCCAGCCAGTTCGACGGCACGGCGCTGTCGTTCGAGGTGAAGGCCGAACAGCCGCACATCTGGTTCGCCTACTTCGAGCCCTACCCGCGCGCCCGCCACAACCAGCTGATCGAGCGTGCACGGCAACTGCCGGGGGTGGAATTGCTCGCCAGTGGCCGCAGCGTGCAGGGCCGCGACATTCCCCTGCTACGTGCCGGTGATGGTGCCGCAGGCAAGCGCAAGCTGTGGCTGATTGCCCAGCAGCACCCGGGCGAACACATGGCCGAATGGTTCATGGAGGGCGTGATCGACCGCCTGCAGGCCAACGACGCGGTCATACAGCAGTTGCTGGCCAAGGCCGACCTGTACCTGATCCCCAACATGAACCCCGACGGCGCCTTCCTCGGCCACCTGCGCACCAATTTCAAGGGCAAGGACCTCAACCGTGCCTGGCAGGACGCCAGCGTCGAGTTCAGCCCCGAGGTGTTCTTCGCCCAGGCGCAGATGAAGCAATACGGGGTGGATGCGTTCA
This sequence comes from Pseudomonas sp. B10(2017), assembly GCF_002113295.1. NCBI lineage: Bacteria > Pseudomonadati > Pseudomonadota > Gammaproteobacteria > Pseudomonadales > Pseudomonadaceae > Pseudomonas > Pseudomonas sp. B10(2017). The sequence continues at coordinate 105,449 of NZ_NEJU01000005.1, read as the reverse complement.
TCGACGTGCATGGCGACGAGGAGATTCCCCACGTGTTCACCGCAGCCTGCGAGGGCAACCCCGGCTACACGCCGCGGCTGGCCAAACTGGAAGAGCAGTTCCGCAGCACCCTGTGCAGCCTGACCCGCGACTTCCAGACCGTGCATGGCTACACCCGCGACGAACCGGGGCAGGCCAACACGACGCTGGCCTGCAATGCGGTGGGGATGGCGCATGACTGCCTGTCGCTGACCCTGGAAATGCCGTTCAAGGACCATGACGACGCGCCGGATGCTGTCACCGGGTGGTCGGGAGCACGCTCGAAAGCGTTGGCCGGGGCGGTGCTGGAGACATTGGCGAAGATGGTTGGCGATTTGCGCTGAGTGAAACGGCCCATCGCCGGCAAGCCGGCTCTCACAGGACTGCACATGACTCATGGAATTAGCAGGGACCCTGTGGGAGCGGCTTTAGCCGCGAACGCCGGCGTAGCCGGTGCCACGCACCGCGTTGGATTCTTTGCGGCTAAAGCCGCTCCCACAGGTTACGCGGACCGCCGCCCCCACCAGGTCCCTGCGCTCAGAACTGCACATCCAGAAGCACGCTGTCGGTATAGCTCCCAGCCGGGGGTGTAGCCTGGTCGGTGTAGACCTTGGCGTTGTAGTTGAACACCTGGCTACCGGTGCCGGTACCCGTGCCGGGGTTCACATCGGCATCGGTACTGGCCCGTCGTGCAGCCCCTACCGAACCCCAGCGCACCGCACCGGCGCCCTTGAAAATGTCATAGGCCAGGTAGTTGTTGGCCGCCGACTTCATCCGCCGCCGACCATTGGCCACGTTCTGCCCGTCGTCCAGGCCCACGGTGTAGTTGCTGCCCTTGGTGCACGACACACTCAGGCTCTGGCTTACCGTACCGAACCCCGCCACCACTGGCGCGCTGGCGAAGTTGATACTGGGTGTGGTGATCTGGCAGTCGTTGGTCACCGTCATGCTCACCAGCAGGGTCTTGGTACCGGTGCCCTGGTCTCGCCCTATGCAAAGCCCGCCAACACCAATCCCGTCGCAATAGTCCCAGGTCCACTCGACGGTGAGGGTTTCCTGATACAGCCCCGCCGATACATTGCTGCCTACCTGCGTGCGCATGTAGATGGGCACGTTCTTCGGTGTACCGTTGAGCAACCCGAGCAGGTCGAGGATGCCGGTGGTCCTGAATTCGAAGGCGGTGCCACGGGTAATCGGATAGGTGGTTGTGGCGTCGGCATACAGCGTGTAGGGGATCACATCCCCGGTAGGCCCTACCAGCCCGCTGGTGGTAGAGGTGATCTTGATCTTGAAGGAGTCGGTACTACTGAGCACGCTGATCACCGAGCCGTTGCATTGCAGGCCCGAGTTGGTGCTGGAGGCCGTCTGTACCGTGCTACGTACCTGGGTCGAACTGAGCGAACCAAACGCCGCCGGCGCAGTAACCACCGACGTGCACTTGGCCCAGCCCGAGCCTGCCCACACCAACAAGGCACATGCCCATAAACCACGCCAGCAGGCCTTCATTTGCATACCAACGGGCCGATCAAGGGGATCGAGCCTTGCGACTCAGGCAGGTCGAACGCCACCTGGCACTGCCCGCCGCCTTCCAGCTCCACCTGCAGGCGGTTATGCGGCGCCAGGTTCTCCAGATACACCAGGCCATCCCAGCCGACCACCGCCTGGCTGCCGCTTTCTGCATGGGTGACACGGCTGCCCAGCTTGAGTACCTGCCGGTCGGCGTCCACCAGTTCGATACTGGCCGCCAGCACGCGCCTGAGCGGGAACTCCAGCAAGTAGCCACTGCCCCGGCGTACCGCCACCCGCTGCTCCACTTCCGGTGCGAGGATATCCGGCGGCAAGTCCATGGGGTCGATCTCGTACTTGCCGCGGTAGTAACCGCTGCTGTACGGCACCAGCAGGTGGCCATCGGCATCGGTGCGGCCGACCTCCTGGTTTTCATAGCGCACCGGCACATCGGCGTAACCACCGGTGCTGACCACCACGAAGGCATCGTCGATGCGGTTGACAGCGAACAGCCCGGCATCCATCCACACCAGCGAGCCACTGGCATCGGCCCAGCGGGTCATTTCGCCACTGCTGCCATACACACCGGCCTGCAACTGCACCGACTGCAGGCGCCAGGTGGCATCGGCCTGGCGGTAGGCGTCGCGCTCGCTACCGGCGGCGTAGCCGAGGTTGTAACCGACACCACCACCCACTGGCGTCGCGCGGCTGTAGTTGACACGCTGCAGGGTTTCGCCTTGCTGGCTGCGTTCCATGCCCAGGGCCAAGGTACCGTGCAGGTCGAACGGGATCACCAGTTGCGCCTGCACCGCCCACCGGCTGTCCCCCACTTCACGGTTGGCCGACAGATACACGCTGCTGTTGCCCCACAGCGGCCTGCTGTAACTCAGGTTGATCAGCCGCGTACGTGTGCCGTCACCGGCGCGCACATCGAAATAGCCGGCGCCGATGTTGCCGTATTCGTTCAGGTTCAGGCTCAACGTGACCTGTTCGCTGCGCTGGCTCAGCTGTATGTCGCGGCTGTCGACCCGGGTCAGATCGGCATAGTCGCCATGGCGTTGCAGGCGCTGGTAGCTGAAACCGATGCGCTGGCTGTTGTACTGATAGCCGAGGACGACCTGGTGGCCCTTGTCGCCGTCGAACCGGCTCTGCGCCAGGGCCGCGTTGAGCACGCCGAAGTTGCCCAGCCGCATGTTGCCGCCCAGACCGCCCAGCATCAGCGATTCGGCGCTTTCGGCATGGGTCTCCAGGGTGAAGAGGTCGCTGACCCCGTAGCGCAGGCTGGCCGAGGCAATCCCGGGGCCGTAGGCAAAATCGCGTACCCCGTAGTCACGGCGCAGGCTGCCGGCCGCTACCGAATAGTCCGTCAGGCCCTGCTGCAGCAGGCTGCTGGTGACGTAGAACGGCAAGGTGGTCGACACCTGCCGGCCAAGGGCGTCGGTGGTGACCACCACCGCCTCCCCGGCGCCGTTGATGAACGGCACGTTGGTCAACGTGTAGGGGCCCGGCTGCAATTCGCTGGTGCTGGACTTGTAGCCATTGATGAACAGGTCCAGCGAAGTCGGTACCGCCGCTTCACCGGAGAACGCCGGCAGCGGATAGGTGACCAGGTCGGGGCGCGCAGCGAAATCGCGCGATACCTGCAGGCCGCCAACCCGCACCGAGCTGGTCCAGGGCAAGGCCCCGGTCACAAGGTCCCCGGCTTCGTAGGTCAGCAGGCGCTGCTCGTCGGTGAAGCGCCAGGTGGTGTCGTAGCGCAAGAAGCCCTGGCGCAGGTCATCGGTCGGCGCACCATTGAACGACTGGCGCCACTGCCCGGTGCTGGAGAACGTACCCCAGCTGTCGAACAGGCGCAGTTCGTTCCAGGCCGCCAGGTAGCTGCCGCCGTCATCGGTGTCGTTCAGGTACAGGTCGTAGTTGAACAAGGCGCCGAAACTGCTGCGCGCATCGCTGGCCGGGTACAGGTTGCGGTCGCCCAGCTGCTGGTCGGGCAGCCAGGCCGGCGGCACTTGCAGCAGCAGGCGCTGGTTCTGGCTGTCATAGTCGGCATGCATCCCCCCGATGGCCTCCAGCGCCACCTCGCCCTGCGGGTTGCCCGGCAGCGAGACACCGGCCGCCCGCAACACTTCGCTGTCGATGTACAACTGCCCGGCGCGCTGCTGCACCGGCACCAGCTCAGCCTTGGGCATCTGGTTCACCAGCAGTTCGAGGTACAACGTGGCATCGGCGATGGCGGACAGCTCCGTAGGTGGTGGTGGCAGGTCGTCGCCCAGCACCAGGCCAGGGCCGACCAGGGCAAGCCCCAGGTACCAGCGATGCGTCCTCGCTGTCAGCCACCTCACACACGGTTTCCAACCATTGCCGGGTCCTCCCTGGCCCCTGCGCGGCATTCAGGCGCAGGCTCATTGGCTTTGGCGGATGGCGTCCGCGCTGCTCTGGCCGTTTACCCTCCCTTTCAGCACACTGCCGGCGTTCGGTGCCAACGGTGCCGGCCAGCGCATACTGGCCCCCGGCAGCACATAACCCAGCAAGCCGTCGGCCAGTGGCTTGCTCTGGCTGCCCTGCTGCACCACCACATCGGTCAGCCGTGCATGCACCGCGCCGGTGTTGCGCAGCTCCACGTACGGTTTGCCCTGCACGGTCACCGCACGCCAGCTGAGTTGCGGCTTGCCGACGCCCTCGGCATTGCGCTTGCCCTCGGGATCGGCTTTGCCCCACAGGCCTTCGCCGTAGACGAACAGGGGTACCGAGTAGCGCATCTGCAGGCGGATCGCCGCGGTAGTGCCGGGCTCGGCCTTGTCGACTGGGATGGCGGGCGGGATTTCATCGATGATGATGCGATAGGCCTGCTCCTGTCCGACTGGCGAGGGGCTGGTGCGGGTCAGGCGAATCAGTTGCTTCTGCCCGGGGGCGATGTTGGCCACCGGCGGGCTGCCAATGATTTCGCGCTGTGCCTGGTACTGTTCCTGGTAGTCACCCTGGCGCCAGGCGAACACCCGCACCTGCAGGTTGGCCGGTGCGGTACCGCGGTTTTCCAGCCACAGTGCGCCAGCCTTCTGGTCAGCCTCCAGCACCGGGTCGATCGGCCAGATCAGCACCGAGGTGGCCGCCCCGGCTGGCAGGCTCGCCAGCCACAATACTCCGATCAACCCACGCGCCCACTTCGCGCCTGCCCCCATGAAGCTCTCCTTGGATACTGGTCGTTGGTGCCGATGCATTCACCAGGTCACCGTCACTTGCACCACATCGGTGTAGGTCCCTGCCGGCAACGTGCCGGTCAGCTGGACCCGCCCGTACACCGGCAGCTTTATCGCCGTCGGGTCGGTGTAGCTCACGGCCACGCTCTGGCCGATCCCCAGGCTCTGGCTGTATGCCGCGTCCCGGTACAACTGGTAGGCCAGCACCTGTGTGCCGCCCGTGCGCTTGAGGTTGCGTGTGCCACTGGCACTGTTCTGCCCGCCATCAACGCTCATGCTCAACGCCACCCCCGGTGTGCACTGAAAGGTCACCGTGGTGCCGCCCAACGAGGTGTCGAGGCCCCCGGTGGCCAGGGCCGATTGCGAGCCGTAGTCGAGCGTCCCGTAGCTGCTCACGCCGCCCACCACCAGGCACCCGGCGACGATCTGCGCCGTCACCATGAAGCTGCTGGTGGTCGCCGCATCCAGAGGCGCGGCCAGCAGCACGCCGAGGCCACTCAGGCCACATGCCAGCCAGCTACGCATGGCTCAGAACGACAGTTCGACGGACACTGTGTCGGTGTATACCCCTGCCGGCAGGCCGGCCTTGCCGCGCGACTGGCCATACAGGTTGACGATCTGTGCCGTACCGCTGCTGGTCGGCAAGGTGATGGTGCCGTTGATGGCCAACACCTGCGTGCGCCCGGCATCGGTATAGAAATCGTACGGCACGAAGTTGCCGGCGCCATCCGCCAGCGCACGGCTGCCCCCGGCCGACTGGCCATCGTGGACGCCTGCCCCCACGCGGATCACCGGTACCGTGCCAGCCGAGCAGAGAATGCTGATCGCCCCTCCGCCGCCGCCGATCACCTGGGCGTCCGCGCTGGTGAACAGGGCATCGCGAGTACCGAAGTCCAGGGCACCGAAGTTCACCCCAGAAGTGCCCGAGCTGCCATTGACCTGGCACGCTGCGGTCAAGGTCAGCTTCGAGTCGATGGTCCCGGTCGTTGCGGCCTGGGCCTGGGAAGCCAGCATCAGCCCAAGGCCGGTGAGGATGCAGCGTGAAAGGTTCGTTCTCATCGAAGTCTCCTTGCGTTGTTACCAGTCCAGGGTCACCCTCAGGGTGTCACGGTAAAGGCCGGCCGGCAGCGCGCGCGGTTGCGCCACTACCACACCGTAGATGGGAATCGGTATCTGCCGGGTACTGCTGATGGTGAAGGCACGTGCCTGGCCGATGCCGTAGCGGCTGTTACCGCCTGGGTCGATCGCCAGTTGATAGGGGATCAGCTCGCGGCCATTGCTCAACCGCCGTATGCCGTCGCTGCCATTCAGGCCGCCGTTGATGCGCACGTTGAACGCACGCACTTCGGGCGTACAGCTGATCTGCAGGCTACCCTCGCCGCTCACATCATCAACCCGGCTGCGCAGCGGCTGGTCCCAATACGGACCGCGCTCGCCGAAGTCCATCACCCCGGGGTTACCCACCGTCGCCGGTTGCGTCTCGTTGCTGCTGATCTGGCAAGCGGTGCTGATCACCAGCCGCGCCTGGATGAAACCGGTACTGGTGCCATGCGCGGCACCGCCGGGCACCAGCAGCGGGCCGAGGGAAAGCAGCAGGATCGAGGTACGGTTCATGGCGTCGCGTCCTTGTGCATGTTGGCATCCCTACCAGCTGACGGTGACTTTGAGCAGGTCGGCATACAGGCCTGCAGGTGGTATCCAGGCCAGCTTGTCGATCCGTGCATACAACGGCAGCTCGACCGAACCGCTGTTTGGCACACGCGCCGAATGCGCCACATTCACCGCCAGCGGTTCGCGCCAGGCAGCATCGCGGTACAGGCGATACGGGATGAGCCGAGCCGTGTCATCGTCACTGGCCAGAAAGCGCAGCTCGCCGACGCCGCCATGCTGGCCGCCGTCGACGCGAACCTGATAGGGGGTGCCGGGGTTGCATTCCAGGCGTGGCGGGCGCCGGCTCAACAGTGCGCCGGTGAGCGGCGCGCCAGGACCATCCAGCCGTGCAGCAGCGCCCAGGCCGATGCTCCCAAGCGCCTGCGCCCCGGCATCGCGGGGCTGGTTGACCAGCATGCAGCCACGCTGCACCAGCACCCGTACCTCCACCAGGAAGTCCGCCGCCATGACACTGCTACTCAACATGAGGCCCAACAGGGCGGCCAGGTAGCGCTCTGTCACCTAATTATCCTTGTCGATGTCTGCTGACCTGAGCGTAGCAGCGGAGTGGCATCACGCTGCTGGCATCGAGCCATTTTTTTGTATTAGCCAAAAAGCGCTACCACCTGAAAAAAAAGCCGCACGACACAGAACGCATCGCCGGCATTCTCCTCAAATGGCCAAAGGCCGTTATCCGGGCCGATATTCTGTTAGGGTGTATCCCTTTCATCCTGCCTAGACTCATGCGGCATGCATGGAAGGACACGACAGGAGCGTTTTCATAGATGATTGCAGACAGCACGCTCACCCAAGCCCTCGAGCGCTGTGCCCAGGAACCGATCCAGCTGCCTGGCAGCATCCAGCCCCACGGCTTCCTGCTGGTGCTGGACGAAACCGAAATGCGCGTACTCCAGGCCAGTGAAAATATCGAGCATTGGCTTGGCATACCGGCCGCTGAACTGGCCGGTTGCGACTTCGCCGAACTGGTCAGCGGTGCCTTCGACCTGCGCCTGCACCTGGCCCGCCTGCCAGAGGATGAGGTCTTTCCGTTCCACATCAGCGATGTCTTCCTGCGCCAGGGTGCGCCTTACCGCGGCAACCTGCACCTGCTGGTGCATCGCCACGACCAGGTGTTGATCGCCGAATTCGAACCCCCTCGCCTGCCAGCGGATCTTGCCGGGCAAGGCGACTACTACCCACTGGTGCGCAGCTTCGTGGGCCGCCTGCACCAAGCCGGCAGCCTCGAGGAACTGCTGCAGCAAACCGTGCTGCAACTCAAGCGCATCACCGGCTTCGGCCGGGTCAAGGCGTACCGCTTCGATGCCGAAGGCAACGGCCAGGTGCTGGCCGAGGTGGCCGACCCGGGGTACCCGAGCTACCTGGGCCTGTGTTTCCCCGCTTCGGACATACCGCGCCAGGCGCGCGAACTGTACCGAATCAACCGCATCCGCGTGATCGAGGACGCCAACTACCAGGCCTCGCCGTTGCTGCCCGCTGCCAACCCGCGCACCGGCAAGCCGCTGGACCTGAGCTTTGCCGCACTGCGCAGCGTGTCGCCAGTGCACCTGCAGTACATGCGTAACATGGGTACCTTGGCATCGATGTCGCTGTCGATCGTGGTCGACGGGCAACTCTGGGGGCTGGTGTCCTGCCACCATGAACAGCCGCGCCCGGTGGACCTGCGCACCCGTACTGCCTGCGAACTGCTGGCCAGTGTACTGTCGCTGCAGATCGAGTCGCGCGAGTCCCACGCCAACACTCGCCAGTTGCTGGAACTGCGCCAACACATCGTGCGCATGATCTCGTCCATGGCCGACCATGACAGTGTCGGCGACGGCCTGCGCGACTTGCCCGAAGTACTGCTGGCCTTCGCTGGCGCCCAAGGTGCCGCAGTCATTTCCGCCGAGCGGTGCGATCTGATCGGCAAGACCCCTCCGGCCGCGCAGGTAAACGCCTTGGTGCACTGGCTATCCCAGCGTGGTGAAGACAGCGTGTTCCACAGCGACAACCTGCGCCGCGACATTGATGAACTGCCCGAGCTCGCGGCCCATGCCGGCGGTGTGCTGGCAGTGGCCATTTCGCAGATCCACTCGCACTACCTGCTGTGGTTCCGTCCAGAGCAGGTGCGCACGGTGACCTGGGCCGGGCAGCCGAACAAACAGGTCGGGCCGCAGGGCAACCTCGACCCGCGGTACAGTTTCGAAAGCTGGCAGGAAAAACTGCGCGGCTACTGCGAACCCTGGCACCCGCTGGTCATCGAAGGCGTGCAAGAGCTGCGCACGGCAGTGCTCGGCATCGTCCTGCGCAAGGCTGAGGAACTGGCCCAGCTGGCCGGCGAGCTGCGCCGCTCGAACAAGGAGCTCGAAGCGTTTTCCTACAGCGTGTCCCATGACCTGCGCGCGCCCCTGCGCCATATTGCCGGTTACTCCGAACTGCTCGGCGAAATAGAGGGCCAGGGCCTCAGCGAGCGTGGCAGGCGTTTTCTGCAACACATCGAGGAAGCCGCGCATTTTGCCGGAAGCCTGGTCGACAACCTGCTCAACTTCTCGCAAATGGGCCGCTCGGCCCTGCGTCTGTCCGAGGTCGACCTCAACGCCCTGGTCGAAGCCATTCGCAGCGAACTTGCGCCCGACTACCAAAACCGCGAAATTGTCTGGGACATCGCCCAGTTGCCCAAGGTGATCGGTGATCCGGCGTTCATCAACATGGCCTTGCACAACCTGCTGGCCAACGCCATCAAATACACACGTGGGCGGACCCCGGCACGCATCGGCATCAGCGCCGTGCAGCACCCGGGCGAAACCGAGATCTGCATTCGCGACAACGGCGTGGGCTTCGACATGGCCTACGCGAACAAACTGTTCGGCGTGTTCCAGCGCCTGCACCGCATGGAAGACTTCGAAGGGACCGGCATCGGCCTGGCCAGTGTCCGTCGTATCATCGAACGCCATGACGGCCGGGTCTGGGCCCACGGCAAGGTTGGCCAGGGAGCCACCTTCCACTTCACCCTCCCGCGCCACCCCGCTAACACCTGAGGCACCGCTACCATGCTCAAACCCATCCTGCTGGTCGAAGACAACCCACGGGACCTGGAGCTGACGCTCCTGGCGCTGGAGCGCAGCCAGTTGGCCAACGAGGTCATCGTGCTGCGTGACGGTGCCGAAGCACTCGACTACCTGCTACGGCGCAATGCCTATGCCGAACGTGACGATGGCAACCCCGCCGTATTGCTGCTGGACCTGAAACTGCCAAAGGTCGATGGCCTGGAGGTGCTGAAGGAAGTGCGCGCCACCGCCGAGCTGCGCAGCATCCCGACGGTGATGCTGACGTCCTCGCGCGAGGAGCCCGACCTGCTGCGCGCCTACGAGCTGGGAGTGAACGCGTACGTGGTCAAGCCGGTGGAGTTCAAGGAATTCGTCGCCGCCATTTCCGACCTGGGGATATTCTGGGCGGTACTCAACGAACCGCCACCCGGCTCGCTGCGCCTGACCCGGCGTGGCAGCATCTGAGGTGCCCGCGACGATGCTGCCGACACCGCTCAAACTGCTGATGGTCGAAGACAATTCGATGGACGCCGAGCTGACCCTGATGCGCCTGGAACGCAGCGGGCTGAATGTGCAGGCGCAACTGGTGTTCGACCATGCCGGTGTCGAGCAAGCCCTGCGCGAGTCCAGCCATGACCTGATCCTGTGCGACTGCGTGCTGCCGGGCTCGTCCGGCACCGAAGTGCTGGCCATTGCCCAGCGCCTGGCACCGGATATTCCGTTCATCTTCCTGTCTGGTATCTACGGCGAAGAACATGCGGTGGAAATGATCCGCCTGGGCGCCACCGATTATGTGCTGAAGAAGAACCTGCCGCTGCTGCCCAAGGCCGTACGCCGGGCCCTGACCGAAGTGCAGGAGCGCCAGCGCCGACGCCGCGCCGAAGAAGCCCTGGCCGACGTCGAGGCACGTGCACGCATTGCCATCGATGCTGCTGGCATGGGCACCTGGGACATGCGCCCGCAAGAAGGGCTGTTGTTGTGGGACGACCGCTGCAAGACCCTGTTCGGCCTGCCTGTCGATACCGAAATGACCCTCGACGTGTTTTACGCCGGCATCTACCCTGACGACCTGCCGCAGGTGCGCGAGGCGGTAGAGCACGCCATGTGCCCGGAAAGTGGCGGCGTGTATCGGGTCGAGTTCCGCATCGCCCAACCCGCTGGCCTGGAACCGCGCTGGTTGCTCAGCAGCGGCCAGAGCCAGTTCGTCAACGACCAGTGCGTGCGTTTTTCCGGGGTGCTGCAGGACATCCATGCCCAGCGCCTGGCCAACCAGGCACTGCGTCAGCTCAACGAGATGCTGGGTGAAAGGGTCGAGCGCCGCACTCGCGAACGCGACCGTGCCTGGGAGCTGTCGCAAGACTTGCTGGCCGTGCTCAACAAGGACCTGACCCCAGTCGCGCTGAACCCCGCCTGGGAAGCCAGCCTGGGCTTGTCCCGCGAGCGCCTGAGCCAGTCGTCCTTGCTGCACCTGCTACCCGAGCTCGACCAGGAACTGCTGCTCACCGAACTGGCCGCCCTCGCCCACGGCCGCACCAGCGCCCGCTTTGTCGGGCGTATCCTGGATGCCGGTGGCCAGCAGCGCTGGTTGTCCTGGGTGGTGGTGCCGGAAGACACCCTGCTTTACGTGGTGGCACGCGACATCACCAGCGAACGCGAGGCCGCCCTTGGCCTGGCCGAAGCCAACGCCCGCCTGCGCGAGCAGATCGCCGAACGCGAACGTATCGAGGCCGCGCTGCAGCAGATGCAGCGGCTGGAAGCGGTCGGTCAGCTGACCGCCGGTGTGGCGCACGATTTCAACAACCTGCTGACGGTAATCCTCACCGGCGCCAGCTTCCTCGAGCGCGACCTGGCCAAAGCCGACCTGGAAAAAGCCCGTGCGCGGCTCACGCACATTCGCGAAGCCGGCGAGCGCGGCGCCAAGCTGACCTCGCAGTTGCTGGCTTTCTCCCGTCGCCAGCGCCTGGAGCCGGTGGCGCTGAACCTCAACCGCACCTTGGCCGGCCTGGAAGAATTGCTGCGCCGCACCTTGGGCGGCAATGTCTCGGTGCGCCTGGACCTGGAACCAACCCTGTGGCAGGCGCTGACAGACCCGACCCAGACCGAAATGATCATTCTCAACCTGGCGATCAACGCCCGCGATGCCATGCCCGACGGCGGCCAACTGACGCTGTCGACCCGCAACACGCTGATCGACGCCCGCCCACAGCGCCCGGAAGACCCGGACCCTGGCGAGTACGTGATGCTGAGCATCCGCGATACCGGCTGCGGCATGAGCGAAGAGGTGCTGGCCAAGGTGTTCGAGCCGTTCTTCACCACCAAGGATATCGGCAAAGGCTCGGGCCTGGGCCTGGCCCAGGTGTTCGGCTTCGCCAAACAGTCCGGGGGTGGCGTACGTATCGACACCACGCCGGGGCGTGGTACGCAGGTGGCCGTGTACCTGCCGGCAGTCAAAAGTGAAGCCGTCAACGAACCGATACCATCGCTGCTCAGCCACTCGATAAGCGAAAGCGGCCGTAATCGCACCGTGCTGCTGGTGGATGACGACCATCTTGTACGGGACATGCTCGGTGATGTATTGCGCCAGTACGGCTACCAGGTGCGCCAGGCGCACAGTGGCGAACAAGCCTTGGCCTTGCTGGATGAGCAGATCGACCTGCTACTGAGCGATTTCGCCATGCCCGAATTCAATGGTGCGCAACTGGCACTAGCGGCACGCGAGCGGTACCCGCACCTGCCGGTGGTGCTTCTTACCGGTTATGCAGAATTGCAGGGATTGGAGCTGCCGGGCAGCCTGGTGATCCAGAAACCGGTACAGGCCGACGAACTGGCCCGCTTGCTGAACGAGATGCTTGGAACTGCCAGGTGACCGAACAGAGCCCCCGGCAAAACCTGCAGAAACGACAAAGCCCAGCGCTTGTCTTTCCAAGCACCGGACCGAGATACGTTTGAAGCAAGAAAATGGCAGGGGCGGCTGGATTCGAACCAACGCATGGCAGGATCAAAACCTGCTGCCTTACCGCTTGGCGACGCCCCTGTATCGGATGCAGCGTTTGCTGCTCTGACAATTCCAACTGAGTGACAACTGGGTTGTTGTCTTGGAATGCGCGGCACTTTAACAACAAACTTTGGGTCTGTGAACCCCCTGATGAAAAAAAATTACCAAAAAACAGCGAGTTAGTCATTTTTGCGGTTGGCATGGTGACCATCCGTCGTTTTCCGCCCGCTTGGCTTCAACACAATCGCTTTCCTCCCTTCCAATCAGATGAGCCATCTGTATTGACCAAGGAGGACCCCATGCCTGTCTCCCACGACCTTTATCAGGACTTGCACTACCCGCGCGAAATCGTCCAGCAACGCCGTCAGCAGGACAAGGCACTGGATCGGCTGCTGGACGAATACATGGACATCGACAACCAGGTGCTGGCCGCCGAGTCGATCTCGGCGGGCAACTTCGAGGATGAAGACCTGCGCCGCCTGAAAGAACGTCGGCTGGCAGTGAAGTACATGATCGAGCGCCAACTGGAGCACAAGGGTTGAATCAACCCTGCAACATGGCCAGGGTCAGGGCGTCCGGCTCACCATCGTAGAACTGCACCAACGCCAGCTGGAACAGCGGGTTGCCGGGCGCTGCCTTGGCGAACAGGGTCAGGCACGAGCGCAACTTGAGGTGGTCGGGGCTGCCGAGCATTTCACGGGCGCTCTTGTCGCTGTGCTGCAGCAGCGCAGTCACGCAAGCCTCCAGGCGTGGGCCAAGCAGCGGATGAGCAAGGTAGGCACGGGCCTCGTCGATACCGGCCAGCGCATAGCGTTCGGCCATGGCGCTGTGGCCCAGGCCATCGACCTGCGGGAACACGTACCACATCCAGTGGCTGCGCTTGCGCCCGGTCTGCAGCTCCTGCATCACCTGGTCATACACAGGGTTCTGCGCCTCGACGAAACGCTGTAGATCATGGTCGGCGTGCATGCTCGTCCCTCCTCGAACCGATGCCAGCCTTTACTGTACGCCTGCACGGCAAACCTATCTCGTCAGGCGATGATTGCCGCGCAATTTCTGTATTGGTCAAAATGGCCGCCCTCGGGCAAGCTGCACACTGCCCCGCCATCGCCCAAGGAGCTTTGCTTTTGCCTGCCTGGATCCCTACCTCGCTACGTCAGCTTGGCCAACGCCTGCGCGGCGCCGCCGCCAACCAGAGTGAACTGCTCGGCTGGTTCGAGGACAAGGCGCACAGCCGCGGTTACCAGCTCAGCGACGGCCAACGCCGGGTGATCCACTGCATGGCCGAACAACTGGCGCAGCTCGAACAAGGCCAGCCTCGCAGCCTGTACCTTTACGGTTCGGTAGGCCGGGGCAAAAGCTGGCTGCTCGATGGCTTTTTCCAGGCCGTGCCGGTGCAAGCCAAGCTGCGTCTGCATTTCCATGACTTCTTCGCCCGCCTGCACCAGGGCATGCACCGCCACCGGGCGCTGGACGACGCATTGGGAGCGACCCTCGACGAACTGGTAGGCGATTGCAGGGTGCTGTGCTTTGACGAATTCCATGTGCACGACATTGGCGATGCCATGCTGCTCACCCGGCTGTTCAATGCGTTGTTCAGCCGTGGCGTGTTCCTGCTGGTGACGTCCAACTATGCACCTGAAGGGCTGCTGCCCAACCCGCTGTACCACGAGCGCTTCCTGCCGGTGATCCGCCTGATCAACAGCGCGATGGAAGTGCTGGAAGTGAGTGGCGATACCGATTTCCGCAGCCTGCCGGCCAACCGCGAGCATCAGCGCTTTACCCGGGGCCATTATGTGTGGCCGGGCAACGCAGCGCAGCGCCAGGCGTTGAATGTGCCCGAGCCGCAGCCGGTAATGCTGGAAGTGAACAAGCGCCCGCTGCGCGCGCTGGCCGTTGATGGCCGGCGGATTGTGCTTGGCTTTGACGACCTGTGCGAAAAGGCCACGGCAGTTATCGACTACCTGGTGCTGGCCGGGCAGTACGATGAGTGGATCATCGATGGGCTGGATGACTTGTCGGAATGTTCGCTGGCGGCGCAACAACGTTTCGTCAACCTGGTGGATGTGCTTTATGACCAGGATCGGCAGGTGCTGGTGATCGGCAAGCGGCCACTGGAAGAAAGCCTGGGCGGGCCGCTTGCCGACCTGATGCGAACGCGCAGCCGGTTGGGGCAGCTGCATCAGGTAGAGCCCTAGAACTGCATTGCCTGGGCCGGCCTCTTCGCGGGTAAACCCGCTCCGACAGGGATGTCACAGGCCTTGAGAACTGTGCAATACCTGTGGGAGCGGGTTTACCCGCGAAGAGGCCGGCAAAGTCAAAACATCAACCCGCCCTGGGCAAATCCGCCAGCACCGCCTCGATCTCCCCCAGCACCGCAGGGTCATCCAGGGTCGATGGCGGCACATAGTCCTGCCCGTCGGCAATCTTGCGCAACACCGCCCGCAGAATCTTCCCGGAGCGGGTCTTGGGCAGCCGCTTCACCAACCGCACTCGGTTGAAACACGCCAACGCGCCAATCTCCTCGCGCACGCTACCCACCAGGTCCACCAGCAACTGCGCCTCGGCAATGCCTTCGCCGTCCTTGAGCACCACCAGGGCCAACGGCACCTGCCCCTTGATCTCGTCATGCACACCAATCACCGCGCACTCGGCCACCGCTGGGTGGCGCGCCACCAGGTCCTCCATCTCGCCAGTGGACAGCCGGTGCCCGGACACGTTGATCACGTCATCCGTGCGCCCCATGATGTAGACGAAGCCGTCATCGTCCAGGTAGCCACCATCACCCGTGTGGTAATACCCCGGGTAGGTCCGCAGGTAGGCCTGCAGATAACGCTCATGGTCCCCCCACAGCGTCTGGCTGCACCCGGGCGGCAATGGCAGGGCGATGACGATCGAGCCCTGATGGTTCGGCCCCAGCAAGTGGCCCTCGTCATCCAGCACGCGCACGTGGTAGCCCGGCACCGCACGGTTGCTCGACCCTGGCTTCGCCGCGCTGCCTTCCAGCCCGACGCAGGGCGCGGTGACCGGCCAGCCGGTCTCGGTCTGCCACCAATGGTCGTGCACCGGCTTGCCACTGACCCGTTCCAGCCATTCGTGGGTGCTCGAATCCAGTTTCTCGCCAGCCAGGAACAGCTGGCGCAGCGAGCTCAGGTCGTGCTTGCGGATCAGCTCGCCCTCAGGGTCTTCCTTGCGGATGGCGCGCATGGCCGTAGGGGCGCAGAACAATGCGTTGACCTTGTATTGCTCCACCACCCGCCAATAGGCCGAGGCGTCCGGGGTGCGAATCGGCTTGCCTTCGTAGAACACTGTGGTGCAGCCGCTCATCAGCGGCCCATAGACGATCAGCGAATGGCCGACCACCCAGCCCACGTCGGATATGCCCCACCAAACATCGCCGGCCTGCATGCCGTAGATATGGCGCATGGCGTAGCACAGCGCCACGGCATTGCCGCCGTTTTCCCGCACGATGCCCTTGGGTTTGCCGGTGGTGCCAGAGGTATACATGATGTAAAGCGGGTCGCCCGCATCCAGTTCCACCGGTGCCACCGGCTCGGCTTCGGCCAATGCCGCCTGCCAGTCCAGGTCGCGGCCCGGATGCAGCTGGGCACGCGCCTGCGGGCGCTGCAGCACCAGCACATTGCGCGGCTGGTGACGGGCCAGTTGCAGGGCACGATCGACCAGCGGCTTGTATTCGATTACCCGCTCGAACTCCAGCCCGCAGGACGCCGTCAGCAGCAGCGTCGGCCGGGCATCGTCGATGCGCAAGGCCAGCTCGTTGGCGGCAAAGCCACCGAACACCACCGAGTGCACTGCGCCAATCCGCGCGCAGGCCAGCATGGCCATGGCCGCCTGCGGCACCATGGGCATGTAGATGATCACGCCATCGCCCTTGTTCACCCCCAACTGGCGCAACAAGCCGGCCAGTCGCGCCACCTCGTCGCGCAGTTGGTGATAGGTGTAGGCCTGCTGCACACCGGTCACCGGCGAGTCGTAAATCAGCGCCAACTGCTCGCCACGGCCCTGCTCGATCTGGTGATCGAGGGCCAGGTAACAGCTGTTCAGGCGGCCATCGGAAAACCAGCGGTGGGTGCCGTCGGCATTGTCTTGCAGCGTGAGGGCAGGCTTGCGGTGCCAGGCCAGATGCGCGGCCTGTTCCGCCCAGAACGCGGCAGGGTCGGAAATGGAATGGGCGTAGCTGTGCTGGTAGCTCATATCGAAAGAAACCCGGTACTTGTTGTTATTGAAGGGCGAAACTTGAGTATGGACCGCTACACCCGCGCCGCCATGGGACTAAAGTCACAACCGACCTGCAAATTTGCAGACAACGCAAAAACGCCCCACAACGGTGCAAAGCCTCTAGAATAGGCAGCCCCTTCAGCCACCGAGCAGCTCATGGACATCGATCAGGCCCGTACCTTTCTGGAAATCGTGCGTTGCGGCAGCCTGGTCGCCGCCGCCGAACGCCTGTTCGTGTCACAGACGGCGATCACCGCAAGGGTGCAGCGCCTGGAACAGCAACTGGGCTGCCAGCTGTTCGTGCGCAGCCGCAACGGCGCCAGCCTCACCAGCGACGGCGAGGCATTCGTCAGTTATGCCAACCAGATGGTGCAAACCTGGGAAGCGGCGCGGCGCGACCTGCCGCTGCCCGAGGGTTGCCAGCAAGTGCTGCACGTGGGCGGTGAGGTGAGCCTGGGCAACCCGATGCTGCTCGACTGGGTCAGTGCCCTGCACCGCGAGCTGCCCAGCCACGCCATCCGCAGCGAGGTGAGCGACGGCGAAGCGCTGCTGCGCAAGGTCGAGATGGGCCTGCTGGATGCCGCGCTGGTCTACCAGCCGACCTACGGTCCAGGCTTGCAGGTGGAGCAGTTGATGGAGGAGAAGCTGATTCGTGTGCGCCGGGTCAACCAGCCGGCCCCGTACATCTATATCGACTGGGGCGAAGCCTTCCGTCGCCAGCACGATGCCGCCCTGCCCGACTGCGCGCGCCCGGCGCTGAGCTTCAACCTGGGCCCGCTGGCCTTGCAGTTCATACTTGACCAGGGCGGCAGCGGCTACTTCCGCACGCGGGTGGTGCAGGCCTATCTGGACAGCGGGGTGTTCGAGCGGGTACCGCAGGCGCCAGAATTCACCTACCCGACCTTCCTGGTGTACCCGCGCAAGCGCGACAGCGAAGCCCTGCAACAGGCCTTCGCCATCCTGCGCCGGCTGGTGGCCGACGGCGCCAGCGACTGGTCACAACGCTGGGACCCGGTTATCTGAAGCCTCGGCCTTGCTGAGCAGCTGGCGCTTGAGGCCGGCGATCAGGTCGGTCTGGGTGATCACGCCCACCAACTGGTCGGCATCGAGCACCGGCAGGCAATGCAGGCCCTGTTCGCACAGCAACGGCAGCAAGCGCTCCAACGGGTGCTGGCTGCTGACGCTGATTACCCGGCGGCTCATCACCTGCTCCATGCGCACCGCCTTGCGGCCGAACAAACCGCGCCAACTGAAGCTACCACGCTGCATGGCCGGGCCGACCAGGTCGCTGAGGCTGACGATTCCCACCAGTTTGCCCTGCTGCAGCACCGGCAGGGTTTTCAGATGGTGGCTGGCCAGCAGTTTCCAGGCCTGCTCCAGAGTGGTATCGGGGGTGGCGAACTGCACGTCGCGGGACATCACCGAGGCTGCGGTGATGCCACCGAGGCTGCGCTGCAGGGCATGTTGCTCGGTGGCCAGGATGATGCGTTCCAGTTCGTCCCGGGTGACGTCGACGAACTCGCCCAGGTCTTCCAGGGCCTGGTCCAGGTCTTCCCCACGGATGCCTACCCGCTCGCTGGGCAGCGGGTCATGGGTGTGGTGCAGGTCCTTGCGCGGCACCGCGCCTTTCGGGTACCGCACGCCGGTAAGGCGGTTGTAGAGGATCGCCACCGCTACCAGAATCAGTGCATTGAGCAGCACCGGCTCCAGCAGGTGATCGCCCATGGCGGTCAGCCCCGGGTCGGCCAGCACCGCGCTCACCGCCACCCCGCCACCTGGCGGGTGCAGGCAGCGCAGCAGGCACATCACCAGGATCGAGATACCGAGGGCGGCAGCGGCCACCCACAACTCCGGGCCGAAGCCCTGGCGCATGGCCAGGCCGACCACACCGGCCAGGGCGTAGCTGCCCAGCACCGGCCAAGGCTGGGCCAACGGACCGGAGTGCACGGCGAACACCAGCACGGCCGAAGCCGCCAGCGGGCCGAGCAGGTGCAAGGCAATGCTGGGGCCATAGGCCATGCTGGTCAGCCAGCCGGCAAGGAACAGGCCGAGCAACGCGCCGATACCGGCACGCAACCATTCTTTGGGGGGAATATTCAGGGGCGCTGGCAACAGCCGCTGCAGACGACTTTCGGAACGCGAGGCAGACATGTAGGTAATCGGAATCTTTAGTTTTTCTGGTTGAAAAGAAAGCCCAGCCAAGGTGGCCTGGGCCTCGTATTGCGGTTGCAATAGCACAAGGGGCTCCGTCCGTGGAGAGATGGAAACCGCAGGGTTTCGTGTGGGAATTTTGCCGGGTGGGGTGGGATTGGGCTAATTCAAAAAAATGCGGCTGTACTGCAATTTTTTTGCAGTGGTGATATGGCCCACGGAGTCATGCTTGCCGGCGATGGGCCGCAAAGCGGCCCCGATATCACCGAGCCTTGCGCGGCAAGTCGATGCTTACCCGCAAGCCGCCCAGGGGGCTATCCAGCAGCGCCAGGCGCCCGCCCCAGGCCTCGACGATATCGCGCACGATGCCCAACCCCAGCCCGTGCCCGTCGACCTGCTCGTCCAGCCGCGAGCCGCGCTCCAGCACCTGTTGCCGCTGGCCTTCGGGGATACCGGGGCCATCATCATCGACCCACACCTGGTAGCCCTCGGCATTCGGCGCAATTCCCAGCCGTACCTCGCTGTCGGCCCACTTGCAGGCGTTGTCCAGCAGGTTGCCGAGCAGTTCCAGGAAGTCCTCCCGGTCCCACGGCAGCAGCAGCCCGGGCGGTACGTCCCTGGCCAGCAGCAGGCCCTCACCATGGATCATGCCCAGCGTCCCCAGCAACCCCGGCAGCTCGAGGTCGCAATCGAACTGTGCGCCAGGCAGCGCATCCCCCGCCAGGCGCGCACGGTTCAGCTCACGCGCCAGGCGTTGCTGAATCTGCTCCAGTTGCTCACGCATCTGCGTGCGAACATCCGGCAGGTCCTTCAGGCGCTCGCTGGAGGCCAGGCTCAGCAACACCGCCAGTGGCGTCTTCAGTGCATGGCCCAGATTGCCCAGGGCATTGCGGGAACGGCGCAGGCTGTCTTCGGTATGGCTCAGCAGGTGGTTGATCTGCCCCACCAGCGGCGCCAGTTCGCTGGGCACTTCGGCATCCAGCTGCGAACGCTGGCCCTGCTGCAACTGGGCGATCTGCTGGCGTGCCCGCTCCAGCGGCCGCAGCGAGCGGGTCACGGTGATGCGCTGCAACACCAGCACCAGGATCAGCGCCACCAGGCCCATGCCCAGGCCGATCTGCTGCAGGCGCCGGAAACCTTCGCGTACCGGTGAATAATCCTGTGCCACGCTGATCGAGATGTCCTGGCCCAGGCGCCGGTAATCGGCACGCAGGGCCAGCAGCTGCTGGCCTTCCGGGCCGAGTTCGTGGCTGTCGGAAAGGCCCGGCGCGGCGGGCTTGGGCATGTCCAGATCCCACAGCGAACGGGAACGCCAGGTGCCTTTATCGAAATCGATGCGGAAGTAATAGCCGGAAAACGGCCGCTGGTAGGCGGCCGAGATACGCCGCTCATCCAGCTGCAGGCCCGAAGGCCCGCGCACCAGGGCCACCAGCAGGTTTTCGCTTTCCTTGCGCAGGCCGTTCTCCAGGTAGCGCTGCAGGCCGACTTCGAACAGCCACAAGGTCAGCTGTGCCAGCACCAGACCGACCACCACCAGCACCGCCACCAGGCCCAGGCTCAGGCGCGCCTGGATCGACTTCACGCGGCGCTCCCGGCGTAGATGTAGCCTTGCCCGCGGCGGGTCTCGATGACGCTGCGGCCCAGCTTGCGTCGCAAGTGGTTGACGTGCACTTCCAGCACGTTGGAGTCGCGCTCGGTTTCACCGTCGTAGAGGTGCTCGGCCAGGTGGCTCTTGGACAGGATCTGCTGCGGATGCAGCATGAAGTAGCGCAGCAGCCGGAACTCGGCGGCGGTCAGCTGGATATCCACGCCGTCCCGGCTCACGCACTGCCGGCTTTCGTCCAGGTGCAGGCCGGCCGCTTCCAGCGTCGGCTGGTTGGCCAGGCCACGGGCACGGCGCAACAACGCCTGGATGCGCAACTGCAGCTCTTCGGGGTGGAAGGGTTTGCTCAGATAGTCATCGGCCCCGGCCTTCAGCCCTTCGATACGCTCGGCCCACGAGCCACGGGCAGTAAGGATCAACACCGGCGTGGCCAGGCCGGCAGCACGCCACTGGGCCAGCACTTCCAGGCCCGGCAGGCCCGGCAGGCCAAGGTCCAGGATGATCAAATCGTAGGGTTCGCTCTGGCCCTGGTACACCGCGTCACGGCCGTCGGCCAGCCAGTCCACGGCGTAGCCCTGGCGCTGCAGGCCGGCGGTCAGTTCATCGGCCAGCGGTACATTGTCCTCGACAAGCAACAGGCGCATTCAGTCGTCTTCCTCGTCTTTGAGCAGGGCACCGCTGCTGGCGTCGAGCTTGATCTCGCGCACCACGCCTTCAGCCGTCAGCAACTCGACTTCGTATTCGTAGCGATTGTCGTCTTCTTCCAGCTCGGCCTCCAGCAGGCGCGCCCCGGGGTGACGCCCCAGGGCGGTTTCCAGAAGATGCTCGAGCGGCAGGATGATGCCCTTCTGGCGCAGCTCCAGGGCTTCGTCCTGGTCCAGGTCGCGGGCAACGGCCAGGGAACACACGGCCAGCAGGGCCAGCGCGAGGTAGCGCGCCGGCCGCAGTAGGTGGATCATCAGTTGTCCCGCTCGTCCTTCAGCACTTCACCGGTCTTGGCGTCCAGCGCCACATCCCATTCGACGTTCTGCGTGTCGCGCAGCTCGACCTTGTAGATGTAGCGGCCGTACTCGTCTTCAAGCTCCGAGTCGGTGACGGTGGCACCTGGGTGCTTGGCCACGGCGGCGGCCTTGAGTTCGTCCAGCGACTTGACGGTCTTGGCATTGACCAGTTTGACCACTTCGTCGGGCTGCACATCCTTGGCGATGGCGGAATGGGCGCCCAGGGCAAGGGCGGCGGCTACGGTGAACAGGGCAGTCATGCGTTTCATCGTTCTTCTCTCCTGAGAACTGTGCAAGTTGTCTACGGGGTTAAGATTAACCACCGGTCCTTAATTCAACCTGAAAACAACTGGCGCCATGATAGCGCAGGTCAGGCTACTGTCTCGCCATCACCAAATACTGCGCGCCCCTGTGGGAGCGGCTTCACCCGCGAACACCGGCACAGCCGGTGCCATGCACCGCGCTGGATTCTTCGCGGCTAAAGCCACAGGGTATTCGTATGAAGCCCTATAATGACCCGCCTGCCGCCCAAGAGGTCCGCCATGAGCGCCATTCACATCAAATACCCCGCCCTGACCTTCAAGGCCGGCCAACGTGCCCTGCGGCAGGTCCGCGAGCGCGGCCTGCAGGCGGCCGATGTCGGAGTGCTGCCAGGTGCGGCTGGCGGGCCGAAGCCGCTGGGCATCCAGGGCCTGGACCTGGCGCTGTTCGGTGAGTGGCTACCGTCGGCACCACGCCAACGTGCGCTGATCGGCGCCTCGATCGGCGCCTGGCGCTTCGCCAGTGCCTGCCTCGACGACCCGGTCGCAGGCATCCGTCGTCTGGGCGAACTGTACACCGAGCAGGATTTCGCCAAGGGCGTCACCCCGGCCGAAATCAGCCGTAGCTGCCAACACATGCTGGATGACCTGCTGCAAGGCCGCGACGGCCAGCTGCTGGCCAACCCGCACTATCGCCTGAACATCCTGGTAGTGAAGAGCCATGGCCAGCTCGCCCACGACCATCGCGGCCGCCTGGGCTTCGGTCTGGGTTCTGTGATCGCCAGCAACTTGCTCGGCCGTTCACGCCTGGCCCGGCATTTCGAGCGCATCATCCTGCATGACGGCCGCGCCACGCCGCCGCTCGACGCACTGACCGACTTCCCCTCACGCTGCCTGCCGCTGGACCTGACCAACCTGCGCCATGCCCTGCTCGCCTCGGGCTCCATCCCCATGGTCATGGAGGGTGTGAAAGACATCCCCGGCGCAGGTGCAGGTACCTACCGCGACGGCGGCTTGCTCGACTACCACCTCGACCTGCCCTACCGTGGCGACGACCTGGTGCTGTACCCGCACTTCACCGACAAGGTCGTACCCGGCTGGTTCGACAAAGCCCTGCCCTGGCGCAAGGGCGATGCCACCCGCCTGCAGAACGTGCTGCTGATGACACCCTCGCCGCAGTACCTGGCGGCGCTGCCCTACGGCAAGCTGCCCGACCGCAACGACTTCAAGCGTTTCATGGGCGATGCGCCTGGCCGCAAGCGCTACTGGTACAAGGCCATTGCCGAGAGCCAGCGGCTGGGCGACGAGTTGCTGGAGCTGATTGCCACCGGGCGGTTGCATGAACGCCTGCAAGCCTTGTAGCGGCCATGCTGGTAGACTGCGCGCATTCTTGATTCACATAGAGTTATGACAGCGTGGAAATCTTCAAGGAATTCACATTCGAATCGGCCCATCGCCTGCCTCACGTCCCTGCCGGGCACAAATGTGGTCGCTTGCACGGCCACTCGTTCAAGGTCGGCCTGCACCTGACCGGCCCGCTCGACCCGCACACCGGCTGGATCCGGGACTTCGCCGAGATCAAGGCGATCTTCAAGCCGATCTACGAGCAACTGGACCATAACTACCTGAACGACATTCCTGGCCTGGAAAACCCCACCAGCGAAGTGATCGCCAAGTGGATCTGGGACCAGGTCAAACCGCTGCTGCCGGAACTGTCGAAGGTCCGCATCCACGAGACCTGCACCAGTGGCTGCGAGTACAGCGGTGACTGAACCCTGGCAAGGGCGCTGTATCAGCGCCCTTGCGCCCCCTAGAACCTGGCTGAGGTTTCCACTACCTGCACAGTCAGGGATCCTTCTTCACCCAGCGCCTCCGTCCCCAGCCTGCGTTCGGCACGATCTGCCAGCTTCACGACACGGCCACTGCTGTGCCGGAGCTTCACGTTGGCCACTGTTGCCCCCACTTGCAAGGCAGCCGGGTCCAACCCGTCCAGATGCCAGAGAAAATCCGCCTCTGCACGATTCGCCTGCCAACGCTGCGCCAGGTTCATGGTCCAGCCTTTCTGTTTGCGAAGGGTGAAGTTCAAGCGCCGACCACGCTTGTCGAGCGGCCAGACTTCGTACGCATACACCCCGTTACTGAGGTAGGCAGCAAACCAGAAACGCTCGCATGCCGGGCGGGTTTCACCCTCGCGCCAACGCATACCCAAAGCATCGGCCTGCTCCACACTCAACCTTGCCCGTGGGTTCCACTCCGAGCCTTCGTCAAAACGAGCTGCCACCAAGCCCTGCAGGCCGTCAGTGGAGCCGGTAGGCCCGGCTGGTGTTCCGTCGGCCCGCCAGTACAGGCTGGCGATGAAACTGTGCTCTGCCTTGAACACATGACTGCTGCCTGCGCGCTGCAGGCCCGAGCCCCAGGCGACCTCACGCGCTTCATGGGCGTAGTCCAGCACTTCCAGGGCCATCAGGCCCGGTTGGCCGGACAACGTGTTTATAAGCCACGCCCCCCGGTTGGCCAAGCGTCTGGCCCGTTGCCCGGCGGCGTTGACCAGAACGACATTGCATAACCGCGCCCCGCGCTTGATATCCTCGTGGTTCATACCCGACAGGCTCCAAAGGTGCTGCGGGTCGGTCAGACGCTGGCGCCCGGCCGCCGCCTCGGTCTGGTCCTTGACGCCTGCATAGCCTGACAGCGCGCCCGGGTTACCGTGGACAATCCGGTTCAGCGGTTTCCAGTTCCGGTCATAAGGCCGTATTTCATAACGCAGCGTCGCACCGGTTCGGTCTGTACCGCTGATATAGGCACCGAACCAGAACAGCTCGCCATAGACATGACCGGGCTTGGTATAGCTCCAAGTCTGCAGTCGCAATTGCCCTGTGCCTTCGGGCTCGGCCCGCAGGTACCTGTACCAGTGATCGTTGTGAAGCGCGGCCCCGCCGTAATGCAGCCACATGGGAGCGAGCTTGGCGATCGAAGCGTCCCACTGATCGGCGCGCAGGACCTCATCGCTCAGCTGCCACCAGCAGCGAGCCAGAAAGGAAAATTCCGGATGGTAGACATAGTCACTCATGGGCGCTTCCTGTACATGGAAAACGCCGGACACTACGCGAGAAATGCCGCCCGAAATCAGCGGGAAACAGCCTACTCCAAAGCCTGTTGCAGGAACGCCGGGGCGATGTAGCGCTGGTAATGCGCCTCGGACAGCAGGAAGAACTCGCGGTCGATGGCGTCGCGCAACTGCGGCAGCTCCCAGTCGCGGAATTCCGGCAAAAGCACCATGCCATAGGCCTCCAGGTCACGGATCATTCGCGCTCCGCGGGCAATCAGCTGGTACGCCCAGCAGTATTCCGACTGCTGCTCGACAAAGCGGATGGAACGCTGCTCCAGTTGCTGGCGCAGCAGGCCTTTATCGAACACCTCCAGCTTGGCCATCATCACCTGCACCAGCAGCTGCTCAAGGCGCAGCCACACGGCGCGCTTCTGCGCATCGTCGTAGCCGTTCCAGTTGATCACTTCGTGGTGGAACCGCTTGCAGCCACGGCAAACCGTGTCCCCGTACACCGTGGAGCACAGGCCGACACAAGGGGTCTTGATGGACTTGTTGGACATGAAAAACAACAGCTTGGCGGTGGAACACGGTCCCATGTTAGCCCTTTGTCTAACCAGGGTCACTCGTTAAAGTCATCTTCGCCGCCTTACCTTCGGGCTTTTTTTGCCGTAGAATCATCCGGCCTTTTCAAAGGCAACAATGTCCGTTGGAAGCTGTTTTCAAAGCGTCACGAGCACAGTTCATCCGGTAGAACGGCGTTGGCCCGGGCCATGCATCCCTCGCATGCCCGTGCCAGCCCTCATCAGCTCCCCGTTCTGCTGGCGTAAAACTTTGAAAGCAGCTTCTGTAAGGATTCTTTGCGACTCTGGCTGGGCGGCCCACAAAGCCGTGGCAGCGCATGGGTGCATTGAATGCTGGATGAGCGTCCCGGACCCCCTTTAGGGACCACTGATGAGGGAAATAACTGTGCTTGAAGCCTACCGCAAACACATCGAAGAGCGTGCCGCCCTGGGTATCGTGCCCCAGCCGCTGAACGCCGAACAAACTGCAGGCCTGGTCGAGCTGCTGAAAAACCCGCCGGCCGGCGAAGAAGCCTTCCTCGTAGACCTGATCACCAACCGCGTACCGCCAGGGGTCGACGAAGCCGCCTACGTCAAGGCCGCTTTCCTCTCCGCCGTCGCCAAGGGCGAAGCCAAGTCGCCACTGATCGACCGCAAGCACGCCACCGAACTGCTGGGCACCATGCAGGGCGGCTACAACATCGAAACGCTGGTCGCACTGCTGGATGACGCCGAACTGGGCGCCGTCGCGGCCGAACAGCTCAAGCACACCCTGCTGATGTTCGATGCCTTCCACGACGTGGCCGAAAAAGCCAAGGCCGGCAACGTTCACGCCAAGACCGTGCTGGAATCCTGGGCTGCCGGCGAGTGGTTCACCTCGCGTCCGGCCATCGCCGACAAGTACACCCTGACCGTGTTCAAGGTGCCTGGCGAAACCAACACCGACGACCTGTCCCCTGCTCCGGACGCCTGGTCGCGCCCTGACATCCCGCTGCATGCCCTGGCCATGCTGAAGATGGCCCGCGACGGCATCGAGCCGCAGCAGCCTGGCTCGGTCGGCCCGCTGGCCCAGATCGAAGCCGTCAAGGCCAAAGGCTTCCCGGTTGCCTACGTCGGTGACGTGGTCGGTACCGGTTCCTCGCGCAAATCCGCCACCAACTCGGTGCTGTGGTTCTTCGGCGACGATATCCCGTACGTGCCGAACAAGCGCGCCGGTGGCTTCTGCTTCGGCACCAAGATCGCCCCGATCTTCTACAACACCATGGAAGACGCCGGCGCCCTGCCGATCGAATTCGACTGCACCAACCTGGCCATGGGCGACGTCATCGACGTTTACCCGTTCAAGGGCGAAGTACGCCGTCACGGTAGCGACGAACTGGTCACCAACTTCGAGCTGAAAACCGAAGTGCTGCTGGATGAAGTCCGCGCTGGCGGCCGTATCCCGCTGATCGTCGGCCGCGGCCTGACCGAAAAAGCCCGTGCCGAACTGGGCCTGGGTGCTTCCGACCTGTTCAAGAAGCCGGAGCAGCCTGCCGATTCGGGCAAGGGCTTCACCCTGGCACAGAAAATGGTCGGCCGTGCCTGCGGCCTGCCAGAAGGCCAGGGCGTGCGCCCAGGCGCCTACTGCGAGCCGAAGATGACCACCGTCGGTTCCCAGGACACCACTGGCCCGATGACCCGCGACGAGCTGAAAGACCTGGCGTGCCTGGGCTTCTCCGCTGACCTGGTGATGCAGTCGTTCTGCCACACCGCGGCCTATCCGAAGCCGATCGACGTCACCACCCACCACACCCTGCCAGACTTCATCCGCACCCGTGGCGGCGTGTCGCTGCGCCCTGGCGACGGCATCATCCACAGCTGGCTGAACCGCATGCTGATGCCTGACACCGTGGGTACCGGTGGCGACTCGCACACCCGCTTCCCGATCGGCATCTCGTTCCCGGCAGGTTCCGGCCTGGTGGCCTTCGCCGCCGCCACCGGCGTCATGCCGCTGGACATGCCAGAATCCGTGCTGGTGCGCTTCAAGGGCAAACTGCAGCCAGGCATCACCCTGCGTGACCTGGTCCACGCCATCCCTTACTACGCCATCCAGAAGGGCCTGCTGACCGTCGAGAAGAAGGGCAAGAAGAACATCTTCTCCGGCCGCATCCTCGAGATCGAAGGCCTGAACGAGCTGACCGTCGAGCAAGCCTTCGAGCTGTCCGACGCCTCGGCCGAGCGTTCCGCTGCCGGTTGCACCATCAAGCTGCCAGAGAAGGCCATCGCCGAGTACCTGCAGTCCAACATCACCCTGCTGCGCTGGATGATCGGCGAAGGCTACGGCGATGCCCGCACCCTGGAGCGCCGCGCCCAGGCCATGGAAGCCTGGCTGGCCAAGCCTGAGCTGCTGTCGGCCGACGCCGATGCCGAATACGCCGAAATCATCGAAATCGACCTGGCCGAGGTGAAAGAGCCTGTGCTCTGCGCGCCGAACGACCCGGACGATGCCCGCCTGCTGTCTTCGGTACAGGGCGAGAAGATCGACGAAGTGTTCATCGGTTCGTGCATGACCAACATCGGCCACTTCCGTGCTGCCGGCAAGCTGCTGGACAAGGTCAAGGGCGGCATCCCGACCCGTCTGTGGCTGGCTCCGCCAACCAAGATGGACGCTCACCAGCTGACCGAAGAAGGTTACTACGGCATCTACGGCAAGGCTGGCGCGCGCATGGAAATGCCAGGCTGCTCGCTGTGCATGGGTAACCAGGCACGTGTGCAGACCGGTTCGACCGTGGTCTCCACCTCGACCCGTAACTTCCCGAACCGTCTGGGCGACGCCACCAACGTGTACCTGGCATCGGCCGAGCTGGCTGCTGTCGCTTCGATCATCGGCAAGCTGCCGACCGTCGAAGAGTACATGCAGTACGCGAAGGACATCGACAGCATGGCTGCCGACGTTTACCGCTACCTGAGCTTCGACCAGATCGCCGAGTTCCGCGAAGCGGCAGCCAACGCCAAGATCCCGGTGGTTCAGGCGTAAGCTGAGTTGTAGGATGTAAAGGAAAGCCCCGGCAGAAATGTCGGGGCTTTCTTGTTTCAACCTGTACCGGCCTCTTCGCGGCTAAAGCCGCTCCCCACAGTGCCCCCACAGTTGTCGAGGACTGCGCAGGACCATGTGGGAGCGGCTTTAGCCGCGAAGAGGCCAGCACAGGCAACCTCACATCACGAACAGGTCGACAAACCTGTGCACCGCCATCTGTTCCAGCTTTTGCTGGTCCTTGCACACCTCAAGAATCTCCCCACACCGCTGCCGCGCAAAGCGCGTCGCCAGGTTGTCCCTGAACTTGGCCTCCAGCAACGGTATGCCCTCCCCTCGCCGCCGGCGATGCCCGATCGGGTATTCCACCACCACCTGATCGGTACTGCTGCCATCCTTGAAGAACACCTGCAGCGCGTTGGCGATCGAGCGTTTGTCCGGCTCCAGGTATTCACGGCTGAAGCGCGGGTCTTCCACCACCTCCATCTTCTCGCGCAGGCGGTCGATACTGGGATGGTTGGCATGGAAGGTGTCTTCGTAATGCTCGGCCACCAGATGACCGAAAATCAGCGGCACCGCCACCATGTACTGCAGACAGTGATCGCGGTCGGCGGCATTGGCCAGCGGGCCGCTCTTGGAAATGATGCGGATTGCCGACTCCTGGGTGGTAATGACGATACGGTCGATTTCGTGCAGGCGGTTACGCACCAGTGGATGCAGGGTTACCGCTGCCTCGCATGCGGTCTGGGCGTGGAACTCGGCCGGGAAACTGACCTTGAACAGCACGTTCTCCATCACGTAGCTGCCCAGGGCCTGCGGCACGCGCAGCTCTTGCTGCTCGGACGGCTTGAGCGCAAGGTCCTTGTTGGTGTGGCTGAACAGCACATCGTAGAAGCCCCACTGTGGCGCAGTGAGTACACCCGGCACGCCCATCTCGCCACGCAAGGCAATATCGGCCAGGCGCACGCCACGGCTGGAAGCATCACCGGCGGCCCACGATTTGCGCGAACCGGCGTTGGGCGCATGGCGGTAGGTACGCAGCGCCTGGCCGTCGACGAAGGCGTGGGACAAGGCACTCAGCATCTGCTCACGGCTGGCCCCCATCAGCCTGGCGCACACGGCGGTGGAGGCCACCTTGACCAGTATCACGTGGTCGAGGCCAACACGGTTGAAGGCGTTTTCCAGCGCCAGTACGCCCTGGATCTCGTGAGCCATGACCATGGCTTCGAGCACATCACGCATCAGTAGCGGTGTTTCACCTGCGGCCACGCGCTTCTGGGAAAGGTGATCGGCAACGGCCAGGATGCCCCCTAGGTTGTCCGAGGGGTGGGCCCATTCGGCGGCCAGCCAGGTATCGTTGTAATCCAGCCAGCGCACCGTGCAACCGATGTCCCAGGCGGCCTTGACCGGGTCCAGGCGGTAGGCGGTGCCGGGGACGCGGGCGCCGTTGGGCACAAAGGTGCCTTCCACCTGGGGGCCCAGTAGTTTGGTGCATTCGGGGAAGCGCAGGGCCAGCAGGCCGCAGCCGAGGGTATCCATCAGGCAGTTGCGTGCGGTGTCCAGGGCTTCGGCGGATTCGACCCGGTACGTGAGGGCGTAATCGGCGAGGGTTTGCAGCACCCGGTCGTAGTCCGGGCGGGCGTTGAGGTCTACGTTGGCGCTCATATCCAGCTCCCTTCAGAATTGCCGGGGCTGCGGTGCGCCCCTTCGCGGACAAGCCCGCGAAGGGGCGCAAAGCGGCCCCAACGAACTAAAGCCGAGCGCCAGTGGTGCGTTAGAAGCTATCGCCAGGCACGCGAACCCAGCCCTCCATCAGCACGCGAGCACTGCGGCTCATGATTGCCTTGGTCACTGTCCATTCACCATTCACCTGGCGCGCCTCGGCCCCCACCCGCAGGGTGCCCGAGGGGTGGCCGAAACGCACGGCGCTGCGCTCGCCCCCGCCTGCGGCGAGGTTGACCAGCGTGCCCGGAATGGCCGCCGCGGTGCCGATGGCCACCGCGGCCGTCCCCATCATTGCATGGTGCAGCTTGCCCATCGACAAGGCCCGTACCAGCAAGTCGATATCACCTGCCTGCACCGCTTTGCCACTGGACGCAGTGTAGGTGCTCGGCGGCGCGACGAAAGCCACTTTCGGTGTGTGCTGACGCCCGGCAGCCTGGTCGACGTTGTCGATCAGGCCCATGCGTACGGCACCATAGGCGCGAATCGTCTCGAAGCGCAGCAGCGCCTGCGCGTCGCCGTTGATGGCGTCCTGCAGTTCGGTGCCGGTGTAGCCGATATCCGCCGCATTGACGAAGATGGTCGGGATACCGGCATTGATCAGGGTCGCCTTGAACGTCCCGACACCTGGCACATCGAGGTCATCGACCAGATTGCCGGTGGGGAACATCGCCCCGCCGTCGCCATCTTCATCGGCCGCCGGGTCGAGGAACTCCAGCTGCACCTCTGCAGCCGGGAAGGTCACCCCGTCCAGCTCGAAGTCGCCGGTTTCCTGCACTTCTCCCTCGGTGATCGGCACATGGGCGATGATGGTCTTGCCGATGTTGGCCTGCCAGATGCGCACGGTGGCGATGCCGTTGCGCGGAATGCGTGCCGGGTCGACCAGGCCGCTGCTGATGGCGAACGATCCGACCGCGGCGGAGAGGTTGCCGCAATTGCCGCTCCAGTCGACGAAGGCCTTGTCGATGCTGACCTGGCCGAACAGGTAGTCGACATCGTGTTCAGGCTTGATGCTTTGCGACAGGATCACGGTCTTGCTGGTGCTCGAAGTGGCACCGCCCATGCCGTCGATCTGCTTGCCATAGGGGTCGGGGCTGCCGATCACCCGCAGCAGCAGTGCATCACGGGCAGGGCCGGGGATCTGCGCCTGCTCGGGCAGGTCTTGCAGGCGGAAGAACACGCCTTTGCTGGTGCCGCCACGGATGTAGGTGGCGGGGATTTTTACTTGCGGTACATGAGCCATGGATGTGCTGTCCTGTCTGATAGGCATAAAAACCCGGGGCTGCCATGCAGCCCATCGCCGGCAAGCCAGCTCCCACAGGAACCCAGCTGGCTGCAGGATGTGCAATCCCTGTGGGAGCTGGCTTGCCGGCGATGGGCCGCAAAGCGGCCCCCTGCAATTAGGCGGTCGCTTCGAGGAAGTCCTGGGCGAAGCGCTGCAGCACGCCGCCGGCTTCGTAGATCGACACTTCCTCGGCGGTATCCAGACGGCAGGTCACCGGTACCTCCAGACGCTCGCCGTTGGCGCGAGTAACCACCAGGGTCAGCGTCGCCCGCGGCGTACGCGCGCCCAGTACGTCATAGGTCTCGCTGCCATCCAGGCCGAGGGTCTTGCGGTCGGTGCCCGGCTTGAACTCCAGCGGCAGCACGCCCATGCCCACCAGGTTGGTACGGTGAATACGCTCGAAGCCTTCGGCGACGATCGCTTCGACACCGGCCAGGCGCACGCCCTTGGCCGCCCAGTCACGGGACGAACCCTGACCGTAGTCGGCACCGGCGACGATGATCAGCGGCTGCTTGCGCTCCATGTAGGTCTCGATCGCCTCCCACATGCGGGTGACCTTGCCTTCCGGCTCGATACGCGCCAGCGAGCCCTGCTTCACGCTGCCGTCTTCCTTGCGCACCATTTCGTTGAACAGCTTGGGGTTGGCAAAGGTAGCGCGCTGGGCGGTCAGGTGGTCGCCACGGTGGGTAGCGTAGGAGTTGAAGTCCTCCTCCGGCAGGCCCATCTTTGCCAGGTACTCGCCGGCAGCGCTGTCGAGCATGATGGCGTTGGACGGCGACAGGTGGTCGGTGGTGATGTTGTCCGGCAGCACTGCCAGCGGGCGCATGCCGCGCAGGGTACGTTCGCCGGCCAAGGCACCTTCCCAGTACGGCGGGCGGCGGATGTAGGTGCTCATCGGGCGCCAGTCGTACAGCGGTGCCACCTTCGGCCCACGGTCTTCCTCGATGGCGAACATCGGGATGTACACCTTGCGGAACTGCTCCGGCTTGACCGCGGCACGCACCACGGCGTCGATCTCTTCGTCGCTGGGCCAGATGTCCTTGAGGCGGATTTCCTTGCCATCGACCACACCCAGCACATCCTTCTCGATGTCGAAGCGGATGGTACCGGCGATGGCGTAGGCCACCACCAGTGGCGGCGAGGCGAGGAAAGCCTGCTTGGCATACGGGTGGATGCGCCCGTCGAAGTTGCGGTTGCCCGACAGCACGGCAGTGGCGTACAGGTCACGGTCGATGATTTCTTGCTGGATCACCGGGTCCAGGGCGCCGGACATGCCGTTGCAGGTAGTGCAGGCGAAGGCGACGATGCCAAAGCCGAGCTGTTCCAGCTCCTTCTCCAGCCCGGCCTCTTCCAGGTACAGCTGCACGGCCTTGGAGCCAGGCGCCAGCGACGACTTGACCCACGGCTTGCGGGCCAGGCCCAGCTTGTTGGCATTGCGCGCCAGCAGGCCTGCGGCAATCACGTTGCGCGGGTTGCTGGTGTTGGTGCAGCTGGTGATGGCGGCAATGATCACCGCGCCATCAGGCATTTGCCCCGGCACTTCTTCCCAGCTGCCGGCGATGCCCTTGGCCGCCAGGTCGCTGGTGGCAACGCGGGCATGCGGGTTGGACGGGCCGGCCATGTTGCGTACCACGCTCGACAGGTCGAAGCTCAGGGTGCGCTCGTAGACTGCGCCGCCCAGGCTGTCGGCCCACAGGCCGGCGGCCTTGGCATAGGTTTCCACCAGCTTGACCTGCTGTTCTTCGCGGCCGGTCAGGCGCAGGTAGTCGATGGTCTGCTGGTCGATGGCGAACATCGCCGCAGTGGCGCCATATTCCGGGGCCATGTTGGAGATGGTGGCGCGGTCGCCCAGGGTCAGGGCACGGGCACCCTCGCCGTGGAACTCCAGGTAGGCGCCGACGACTTTCTGCTTGCGCAGGAATTCGGTCAGGGCCAGCACCAGGTCGGTAGCAGTGATGTTCGGCGCCAGCTTGCCGGTCAGCTCGACGCCGACGATTTCCGGCAGGCGCATCCACGAGGCACGGCCGAGCATCACGTTCTCGGCTTCCAGGCCACCCACGCCGATGGCGATCACGCCCAGGGCGTCGACATGCGGGGTGTGGCTGTCGGTGCCGACGCAGGTGTCCGGGTAGGCCACGCCACGGTCGTTGTGGATCACCGGCGACATCTTCTCCAGGTTGATCTGGTGCATGATGCCGTTGCCCGGCTGGATCACGTCGACGTTCTTGAACGCCTTCTTGGTCCAGTTGATGAAGTGGAAGCGGTCTTCGTTGCGGCGGTCTTCGATGGCGCGGTTCTTTTCGAAGGCCTGCGGGTCGAAACCACCGCACTCGACGGCCAGCGAGTGGTCGACGATCAGCTGCACCGGCACCACTGGGTTGACCTGGGCCGGGTCGCCGCCTTTGTCGGCAATGGCGTCACGCAGGCCGGCGAGGTCAACCAGTGCGGTCTGGCCGAGAATATCGTGGCATACCACGCGGGCCGGGAACCACGGGAAGTCGAGGTCGCGCTTGCGCTCGATCAGCTGGCCCAGCGAGGCGTCGAGGGTAGCCGGGTCGCAGCGACGCACCAGGTTTTCGGCGAGTACGCGAGAGGTGTAAGGCAGGCCGTCGTAGGCGCCAGGCTTGATTGCCTCGACCGCCGCGCGGGCATCGAAGTAGTCCAGGTCGGTGCCTGGCAGGTGCTTGCGGAATGCTGTGTTCATATCGTTATCAGGCTCGGTCACGGTATTCGGGGGCAGGTGCGGCTCAGGCCTCGGGGGCGCTACGCGCCCCTTTCGCGACACAAGGCCGCTCCCACAGGTACTGCGCCGTCCCTGTGGGAGCGGCCTTGTGTCGCGAAAGGGCTGCGCAGCAGCCCCAGCGATCTATGACTCAGCGCTGCTCGATCGGTACGAACTGGCGCTGCTCGACACCGACATACTCGGCGCTCGGGCGGATGATGCGGTTGTTGGCGCGCTGTTCGAAGACGTGCGCCGCCCAGCCGGTCAGGCGCGAGCAGACGAAGATCGGGGTGAACAGCTTGGTCGGGATGCCCATGAAGTGGTACGCCGAGGCATGATAGAAGTCGGCGTTGGGGAACAGGCGCTTCTGCTCCCACATGGTCTTGTCGATAGCTTCGGAAACCGGGTACAGCACCTTGTCACCCACTTCGTCGGCGAGCTGTTTCGACCAGCCCTTGATCACCTCGTTGCGCGGGTCGGACTCTTTGTAGATGGCGTGGCCAAAGCCCATGATCTTGTCCTTGCGTTCCAGCATGCGCAGCAGCTCGGCAGTGGCCTCCTGCGGGCTCTGGAAACGCTCGATCAGCTCCATCGCCGCCTCGTTGGCACCGCCATGCAGCGGGCCACGCAGCGAACCGATGGCAGCGGTTACACAGGAGTACAGGTCGGACAGGGTCGAGGCACAGACGCGGGCGGTGAAGGTCGAGGCGTTGAACTCGTGCTCGGCGTAGAGGATCAGCGACACGTTCATGACCTTTACGTGCAGCTCGCTCGGCTTCTTGCCGTGCAGCAGGTGCAGGAAGTGGCCACCGAGGGTGTCTTCGTCACTGCTGCAGTCGATACGCACGCCGTCGTGGGTGAAGCGGTACCAGTAGCACATCACCGCAGGGAACAGCGCCAGCAGGCGATCGGTCTTGTCACGCTGGGCATCGAAGGTCAGTTCGGGTTCCAGGGTACCCAGCACCGAACAACCCGTGCGCATCACGTCCATCGGGTGGGCGTCACGCGGGATGCGCTCGAGCACTTCCTTCAGGGCTTGCGGCAGGTCACGCAGGCCCTTGAGCTTGCGCTTGTAGTCGGCCAGTTCGGCTTTGCTTGGCAGCTCGCCGTACAGCAGCAGGTAAGCGACTTCCTCGAACTCGGCACCCGCCGCCAGGTCACGCACATCGTAACCACGATAGGTCAGCCCGGCACCGGCCTGGCCCACGGTCGACAATGCGGTCTGGCCGGCCACCTGGCCGCGCAGGCCTGCGCCACTGAGTACTTTTGCTTCGGCCATGGTGTTTCTCCTTTCTTGAACTTGTTATGGATTCTTTCTGGCTAATTCGGGGGTGGCTGCATCGGCCCTATCGCCGGCAAGCCAGCTCCCACAATGTCTTGCACAGGGCTCGAACCTTGTGCGGCACCTGTGGGAGCCGGCTTGCCGGCGAAAAGGCCCTCACAGGCTCAACCTTTTTTCTGGGCAAACAACGCATCGAGGCTCTGCTCGAAGGCGTGGTAACCAATAGCATCGTAGAGCTCCATGCGGGTCTGCATGGTGTCGATCACGTTCTTCTGCGTGCCGTCGCGGCGCAGCGCGGTGTACACGTGCTCGGCTGCCTTGTTCATCGCGCGGAACGCCGACAGCGGGTACAGCACCAGCGAGACATCGACCGAGGCAAGCTCTTCGGTGGTGTACAGCGGCGTGGCGCCGAATTCGGTGATGTTGGCCAGGATCGGTGCCTTCACCCGGTCGGCGAAGGTCTTGTACATCTGCAGTTCGGTGATGGCTTCCGGGAAGATCATGTCGGCACCAGCCTCGACACAGGCGGCGGCGCGGTCCAGGGCGGCGTTCAGGCCCTCGACGGCCAGGGCGTCGGTACGCGCCATGATCACGAAGCTGTCATCGGTACGGGCATCGACTGCGGCCTTGATGCGGTCGACCATTTCCTGCTGGCTGACGATTTCCTTGTTCGGGCGGTGGCCGCAGCGCTTGGCGCCAACCTGGTCCTCGATATGGATGGCGGCAGCGCCGAACTTGCTCATCGAGCGCACGGTACGGGCGACGTTGAAGGCAGAGGCGCCGAAACCGGTGTCGACATCCACCAGCAGCGGCAAATCGCACACGTCGGTGATGCGGCGCACGTCGGTGAGTACATCGTCCAGGCCGCTGATGCCCAGATCCGGCAGGCCCAGCGAACCGGCGGCGACGCCGCCACCGGACAGGTAGATGGCCTTGAAGCCGGCGCGCTTGGCCAGCAGGGCATGGTTGGCGTTGATGGCGCCAACCACCTGCAGCGGATGTTCAGCGGCAACGGCGTCGCGGAAACGCTGACCGGGGGTGCTCTTCACAGTCATTTCTCACCTCGTGGGCTGTTGTTGTGGGCGTCCAGGTAGTGACGCTCGATATTGCGCTTGGACGCGCCGATGTGGCGGCGCATCAGGAGTTCGGCCAGCTCGCCGTCACGGTCGGCGATGGCATCGAGAATGCGGTGGTGCTCGGCAAAGGCCTGGCGCGGCCGGTTGGGCGTTGCGGAGAACTGGATGCGGTACATGCGCACCAGCTGGTACAGCTCGCCGCAGAGCATCTTGACCAGGGTCTGGTTACCACTGCCCTGGATGATCCGGTAATGGAAGTCGTAGTCGCCTTCCTGCTGGTAATAGCCCAAGCCGGCCTGGAACGCGGCATCACGCTCGTGGGTGTCGAGCACCCGGCGCAGTTCGTCGATGTCGGCCTGGCTCATGCGTTCGGCGGCCAGGCGGCAGGCCATGCCTTCCAGCGATTCGCGAATTTCGTACAGTTCGATCAGTTCGGCGTGGTTCAGCGACACCACCCGCGCCCCCACATGCGGCACGCGCACCAGCAGGCGCTGGCCTTCGAGGCGGTGAATCGCCTCGCGCAGCGGCCCGCGGCTGATGCCGTAGGTACGCGCCAGCTCCGGCTCGGAAATCTTGCTGCCGGGGGCGATATCGCCCTTGACGATGGCCGCCTGGATGCGCCGGAAGACGTTTTCGGACAAGGTTTCCGTTTCGTCTGCCAGCACCGGGCTGGGGGTGGATAGGTCCTGCATATTGTCGACACCTTGCAAATCTCTTTGCCAGAAATTAGCCAATTCGACAGTAGCAGTCAAAGACAAAATGAATATTGTCGACAATCGTCTAAGAACGAACTAACGCCGGCCCGGTGCTGTCAGATCGCGCACCGCTGGCGTCAAGGCGCCGGCGTGATAGAATGCCGCGCCTCCGTTGGAGTATGGATAGCCTGTCTGTCATCCATTCATGCTGTTGACAGATGAACAAGGAAGCTTGCGCAGTCGCTGCCAGTCGCCTTGCCCTGAACACGGCTCTGAACATGGCTTTGAAAACAGCCCCGAACCTTGCACTGCACCGCGCCAGGAATATGAGACTTACACCCGCATTATTGCTGCTCTGCCTCACCCTGCTGCCGGCCCTTGGCCAGGCCGCAGGCAAGACCGTGTACGGTCTCAACGAATATGCACGCCTGGGCGACCTGGACCTGGAAGTGGCCGCCAAGCTCGACACCGGCGCCAAGACCGCATCGCTCAGCGCCCGCGACATCAAGCGTTTCAAGCGCAACGGCGAAAGCTGGGTGCGCTTCTACCTGGCCATCGACGCCGCCCATTCCCACCCCATCGAACGCCCGCTGGCACGCGTAAGCAAGATCAAGCGCCGGGCCGGCGACTATGATGCTGAATCGGGCAAGGCCTACACCGCACGCCCGGTCATCGAACTTGAAATCTGCATGGGCCAGGCCGTGCGCACCATCGAAGTCAACCTCACCGACCGCAGCGCCTTCCAGTTCCCGCTGCTGATCGGCTCCGAGGCGCTCAAGCACTTCGACGCGCTGGTCGACCCAAGCCTTAAATACGCGGCCGGCAAACCTGCCTGTGCCACCGACGCTCCCAAAGCAGAGTAATCCCGATGCGCTCTCTTACCCTCCATCTGAAAGTCCTGATCACCGTGCTGGTGCTGTTGGGCGTGGCGGTCACGGCTTATCAGATCTTCGTACTCGGCATCCCGGTAACCGAGGATGAAACCGACGACCTGTGGAACATCGACGCCAAGGTCGAGTTCGTGGCCAGCACCAAGGACCCGGTCAAGGTGCAGATGTTCGTGCCACCGCTGAACCGCGACTACGTCAGCCTCAACGAGAGCTTCATCTCCAACAACTATGGGGTGAGCGTCAACCGTGCCGACGGCAACCGCAAGGTCACCTGGTCGGCCCGCCGCGCCAGCGGCAACCAGACCCTCTACTACCGCCTGGTGCTGACCAAGCGCTACAGCAACGAGAAAACCACGGTCAAAGGCCCCACCTTCCGTGACAGCCTTGCAGTGGAAGGCCCCGAGAAGATTGCCGCCGAGGCCCTGATGGCGCCGATCCGCCAGCACTCGGCCGACGTCGAGACCTTCGTCAGCGAGACCATCAAGCGGGTCAACAACCTCAACGACGACAACGTCAAACTGCTGCTGGCCGGCGACACCACGGCCATGAAGAAGGCCCAGGTCATCGACCTGCTGCTGTCGATCGCCCATGTACCGATGGAGAAGGTGCACACCATCCGCCTGGTGGCCGACACCCCGCAAACCCCGGAACTGTGGCTGCGCAGCTTCAACGGTACCGACTGGCTGTACTTCAACCCGGACACCGGTGAGCAGGGCCTGCCCAGCGATCGCCTGCTGTGGTGGACCGGTGACGACAACCTGATCACCGTCGATGGCGGCAAGAAGGCCAACGTTACCTTCAGCATGAACAACAGCGAGATGAACGCCATCCGCCTGGCCAAGCTGACTGACGAGAATACCGACGCCGACTTCCTCGAATATTCGCTGTACGGCCTGCCGCTACAGACCCAGCAAACCTTCATGATCATGGTGATGATCCCGATCGGCGTGCTGGTGATCCTGGTGCTGCGCAACCTGGTCGGCCTGCAGACACTGGGTACCTTCACCCCGGTGCTGATCGCCCTGGCCTTCCGCGAGACCCAGCTGGGCTTCGGTATCGTGCTGTTCACGGTAATCACCGCCCTGGGCCTGTCGCTGCGCTCGTACCTGGAACACCTGAAGCTGCAGATGCTGCCACGCCTGTCGGTGGTACTGACCTTCGTCGTGGTGCTGATTGCCGCCATCAGCCTGTTCAGCCACAAGCTGGGCCTGGAGCGCGGGCTGTCGGTAGCGCTGTTCCCGATGGTGATCCTGACCATGACCATCGAGCGCCTGTCCATCACCTGGGAAGAGCGTGGCGGCGGCCATGCCATGAAAGTGGCCATCGGCACCCTGTTCGCCGCTTCCCTGGCACACCTGTTGATGATGGTGCCGGAGCTGGTGTACTTCGTGTTCACCTTCCCGGCCGTGCTGCTGATCCTGGTGGGCTTCATGCTGGCGATGGGTCGCTACCGCGGCTACCGCCTGACCGAGCTCGTGCGCTTCAAGGCATTCCTGAAGAAGGCTGACGCCTGATGTTTGGCCTGATCAAGACGTGGAAAGCCCTGGAGGCCCGGGGCATCATGGGTATCAACCGGCGCAACGCGGACTACGTGTTGAAGTACAACAAGCGCCACCTGTACCCGATCGTCGACGACAAGATCATCACCAAGGAGCGCGCCCTGGCGGCCGGCATCCATGTGCCGGAAATGTACGGCATCATCGAGACCGAGAAAGAGATCGAGAAGCTCCACCAGATCATTGGTGGGCGCAGCGATTTCGTCATCAAGCCGGCGCAGGGCGCCGGTGGTGACGGCATCCTGGTGATCGCCGACCGCTTCGAGGACCGCTACCGCACGGTGTCGGGCAAGATCATCAGCCACGAGGAGATCGAGCACCAGATCTCGAGCATCCTCACCGGCCTGTACTCGCTGGGCGGGCACCGCGACCGCGCGCTGATCGAGTACCGGGTCACCCCCGACCAGATCTTCAAGAGCATCAGCTACGAAGGCGTGCCGGACATTCGCATCATCGTGCTGATGGGCTACCCGGTGATGGCCATGCTGCGCCTGCCGACCCGCCAGTCCGGCGGCAAGGCCAACCTGCACCAGGGCGCCATCGGCGTGGGTGTCGACCTGGCTACCGGCGTGACCCTGCGCGGCACCTGGCTGAACAACATCATCAGCAAGCACCCGGACACCACCAACGCGGTGGATGGCGTGCAACTGCCGAACTGGGACGGCTTCATGAAGCTGGCCGCCGGCTGCTACGAGCTGTGCGGCCTGGGCTACATCGGTGTCGACATGGTGCTGGACCAGGACAAGGGGCCACTGATTCTCGAGCTCAACGCCCGCCCCGGCCTGAACATCCAGATCGCCAACGACTGCGGCCTGACCCAGCGCACCCACGCCATCGAGGCGCACCTGGAAGCGCTGGCCAAGGATGGCATAAGCGAAGATGCCGAACAGCGCGTGCGGGTATCGCAAGGCATGTTCGGGCACGTGCATCCGCGCTGAAATCGCCAAGGGCTGCCCTGCAGCCCATTCACAGCACAAGGCTGCTCCTACAGATAACGCGATATCCTGTAGGCGCAGCCTTGTGCTGCGAACGGGCTGCAAACACATTGTTGAATGTCGCGCCCAGTGCTAGGCGCATTTCCCGCACAGGTCTACAATCGCCCTCCTCGCTTTTACATCGCCGTCCATACTGATGCCGACCTGTACGCTTCACCCCCTGCCCTATCAGCCCGACCCTGCCGCCTATTTCGCCCGCCTGCGCCAGGCCCCCGGTGCGATCCTGCTGGACAGCGCCCGCCCCGGCGCCGAACGCGGGCGTTTCGACCTGCTCAGCGCCTGGCCGCTGCAACACCTGCAGGCGCAGCCCGACGAAGATGGGCGCAGCTTCCTCCAGCGCCTGCGCGCCGGCCTAGCACGGTTGGGCCATGCGCAGTTGCCCGCAGGTACCGAGCTGCCGTTCGCTGGCGGCCTGATCGGGTACCTGAGCTATGACTTCGGCCGCCGCCTGGAACACCTGCCCAGCCTGGCCGTGGACGACCTTGGCCTGCCAGACGCGCAACTGGGCCTGTATGCCTGGGCGCTGGTGACCGACCACCAGTGCGCGACCAGCCAACTGGTGTTCCACCCGCGCCTGTCGGGCAGCGAACGGGAACGCCTGATCGCCCTGTTCGAAGGGGCCGACAACGCGGAAATCGGCAGCTTCCAGCTACTCGCGCCGATGGCCGGCGACCTGCAGCCCGAGCAGTACAAGGCCGCCTTTGACCAGGTGCAGCGCTACATCCAGGCCGGTGATTGCTACCAGATCAACCTTACCCAGCGCTTCCGCGCGCCTTGCCAGGGCGACCCGTGGCACGCTTACCAGGCCCTGCGCAAAGCCTGCCCCACCCCCTTCTCCGGCTACCAGCAACTGGCCGACGGCAGCGCCCTGCTGAGCTTTTCGCCCGAGCGCTTCATCCGCGTCAGCCAGCGCCAGGTGGAAACCCGGCCGATCAAGGGCACCCGCCCGCGCGCCAGCAACCCGGCAGAAGACATGCGCAATGCCGAGGAGCTGCTGCACAGCCCCAAGGATCGCTCGGAAAACCTGATGATCGTCGACCTGCTGCGTAACGATCTGGGGCGCACCTGCGAGATCGGCTCGGTGAAGGTGCCGGAGCTGTTCAGCCTGGAGAGCTACCCCAACGTGCACCACCTGGTCAGCAGCATCACCGGCCAGCTGGCCAGCGACAAGGACGCCCTGGACCTGATCGGCGACAGCTTCCCTGGCGGCTCGATCACCGGCGCGCCGAAGATCCGCGCCATGCAGATCATCGACGAACTGGAGCCGACGCGCCGGGCGCTGTACTGCGGCTCACTGCTATACGTGGACGTGCGCGGCGAAATGGACAGCTCGATTGCCATTCGCAGCCTGCTGGTCAAGGGCGGGCAGGTCAGCTGCTGGGGCGGCGGTGCCGTGGTTGCCGACTCCGAGTGGCAGGCCGAGTATGAAGAGTCGATTGCCAAGGTGCGGGTGCTGATGGAGACCCTGCAAGGCTTGTGATCGTTGGTGAATTCTTCGCGGGCGAGCCCGCGAAGCAGGCGCCACCGACTCCAAGACCGCCTGCCCCGCCATTTTTTGTTACCATCACCTCACTACGAGCGCACAGCGCCACAGCCAAGATGGAAACCGCCTGATGAGCCAACCCTTCGACGTCGCCGCCCTGGCCGCGACCTATGCCAACAAGTCCCCGCAGGACATCCTCAAGCTTGCTTTCGAGCACTTCGGTGATGACCTGTGGATCTCCTTCAGCGGCGCCGAGGACGTGGTGCTGGTGGACATGGCCTGGAAACTGAACAAGCAGGTCAAGGTGTTCAGCCTCGACACCGGCCGCCTGCACCCGGAGACCTACCGGTTCATCGACCAGGTCCGCGAGCAGTACGACCTGCCGATCGAGATCCTCAGCCCCGACCGCGCCAAGCTCGACCCGTTCGTCAAGGAAAAGGGCCTGTTCAGCTTCTACAAGGACGGCCACGGCGAGTGCTGCGGCATCCGCAAGATCGAGCCGCTGCGCCGCAAGCTGGCCACCGTGAGCGCCTGGGCCACCGGCCAGCGCCGTGACCAGAGCCCGGGCACCCGCAGCCAGGTGGCGGCAGTGGAAATCGACAGCGCCTTCTCCACCGCCGAACGCACCCTGTACAAATTCAACCCGCTGGCGCAGATGACCAGCGAGGAAGTGTGGGGTTATATCCGCATGCTGGAGCTGCCATACAACAGCCTGCACGAGCGCGGCTTCATCAGCATTGGTTGCGAGCCCTGCACCCGCCCGGTGCTGCCAAACCAGCATGAGCGCGAAGGGCGCTGGTGGTGGGAAGAGTCGACGCAGAAGGAATGCGGGTTGCACGCAGGCAACCTGATTACCAAGGCATAAACAGCTGGGCCGTTGTGGGAGCGGGTTCACCCGCGAACACCGGCAAAGCCGGTGCCATACACCGCGTCGCCTTCTTCGCGGGTAAACCCGCTCCCACAGGGGCCATGCGGCCCCTGCAATTCCGGATCAGTGCACCGGCAGTTCGACGCCTTCGAACAGATCTTCC
Organism: Pseudomonas sp. B10(2017); assembly: GCF_002113295.1. Classification (NCBI taxonomy): domain Bacteria; kingdom Pseudomonadati; phylum Pseudomonadota; class Gammaproteobacteria; order Pseudomonadales; family Pseudomonadaceae; genus Pseudomonas; species Pseudomonas sp. B10(2017). The sequence goes on along the minus strand of NZ_NEJU01000005.1, from coordinate 62,426 downwards.
AGCTCCTGCTTGTTGTGGCACTGTATGGCCTTGGCCATCACTTCACGGGTCAGGTGCGGGGCGAACTTCTCGATGAAGTCGCACATGAAACCACGCAGGAAGGTGCCGCGGCGGAAGCCGATCTTGGTGATGCTGGCTTCGAACAGCTCGCTGGCATCCAAGGCCACCAGGTCGCTATCGAGCTTGGTGTCCACCGCCATCTTGGCGACGATCCCCACGCCCAGCCCCAGGCGCACATAAGTCTTGATCACGTCGGCGTCAGCCGCGGTGAACACCACTTTCGGCGTAAGGCCGCGGTGGTTGAACGCTTCGTCCAGCTTCGAACGCCCGGTGAAACCGAACACGTAGGTAACGATCGGGTATTCGGCGACCGCTTCCAGGGTCAGCTTCGGCAGCTTGGTCAACGGATGGCCCTGCGGCACTACCACGCAGCGGTTCCACTTGTAGCACGGCATCATGATCAGGTCGCCGAACAGCTCCAGCGCCTCGGTGGCGATGGCGAAGTCGACCGTACCGTCCGCGGCCATCTCGGCAATCTGCATGGGCGACCCCTGGTGCATGTGCAAGGACACTTCCGGGTACTGCTTGATGAAATTGCTGATCACCGGCGGCAAGGCATAACGCGCCTGGGTATGAGTGGTGGCGATGGACAGCGTGCCCTTCTTCTCGTTGGAGAACTCTTGGGCAATCTGCTTGATGCTTTCGACCTTGCGCAGGATTTCGCCGGCGGTATTGATGATGCGCTCACCGGCCGGGGTAACGCGGGTCAGGTGTTTGCCGCTGCGGGCAAAGACTTCAACACCCAGTTCATCCTCGAGCAGGCGGATCTGCTTGCTGATACCTGGCTGGGAGGTATACAGGCTCTGCGCCGTCGCGGAGACGTTGAGGTCATGGTGCGCCACTTCCCAGATGTAGCGCAGTTGTTGAAGCTTCATAGGTTCCCCTCGGTTCAGCGATGAGTCCGCGGCAGCAGGCAGCGACGATATATAACTATATTAGTGGTTCTGGAAATAAATCTAGAACTATTTTGTTACATACCCCACGAAATGGCCTACGGCCATCTTCATGCTTTCCTACGCCCCAAATGCTGCGCCAGCGGCACCATGTACACGGGTACCGGCGACAGCTGCAGCAGCCGCACCGCCGTACGCCCCAATGGCACATCCACGCCGGCGCCAGCGCTGTGGCTACCGAAAATCAGCAGGTCGACGCTCAGCCGCTGTGCCTGGTCGAGGATCACCTGCGCCGGGTCGCCCTGGCGTACCCGCACCGCCTTGATCACCGCCAGATCGGCCTCCTCGCCCAGTTCGTCGCGAAAGTTTTCCAGCACACGCTGCTCGATATTGGCCATCACCGTGTTCACCCCCTGGCTGTGCAACTGGTCGAGCGTCTGTTCATCGAGGTAGCTTTGCAGGAGAGATTCAGCGAACTGGCCCATGGGCTCCACCGCGTGGATCACATACAACTCGGCGCCGAATGTGCGCGCCAGCGCCAGCGCGTGTTGCATGACAAAAGGGGCGTAGACACCGAGGTCGGTGGCGTACAGCATGGAGTGGATCATTCGACCTCCTCGACTGCCGCTGCGGCAGAGCAAGCTTCAGCTTAGCAGCGCGCCGGACGCACGCTTTGCCGTCCGGCGTGCTGGTGATGCGGGCTGGAGGGCCCGGCAGCGCCAGCGCCACCCTCAGCGGGTCTGTTGGCCCCGGTCGATGAAAGCCAGCGCCTGGTACAGCATCTCCATGCGCGGCAAGTGGCAGCCCGCCGCACGCGCCTGTGCCAATGGCTCTGCATAGATGGCCTGCAGTTCCAGCGGGCGCTTGTGGACATGGTCGTGGTACATGCTGGGCCAGTAATCGGGCATGCGCTCGGTCACCTGGAACAGGTGCTCGGCATACCCTTCGGGCAATACATGGCCACACGCCGCCGCCCCCTGGACCACCTCGGCCATCAAGGCCTGAATCAGGGCGCGGCCATGGCTGTCGGCCATCAGCGGCGTGGTGCTGGCACCGAGCAGCACCGACAGGCCGTTGTAAGGCACGTTCCAAACCAGCTTCTGCCAGCGTGCCTGGGCCAGGTCGGGCATGGCCTGCGAGTCGATGCCCGCAGCCCGGAACAGCCCCGCGCCTTCATTGACCAGTGCAGCACCGCCATCATTGGCCGGCCCGCTGTGGTAACCGAGGTTGACCGCACCCAGGGCCTGATGGCGGATCACACCGGGCGCCTGGCGGTTGACGCAGATGAAACACAGGCCGCCGAGCAGGTGCATGTCACTGCGCAAGGCAGGGCGCAACTGCTCTTCCACGCCCAGGCCGTTCTGCAGCAGCACCACCTTGGCGCCAGGTGCGGCCGCCTGCACGATCAGCGGCGCCAGCTGGTCATTGCTGGTGGCCTTGGCCCCCACCAGCAGCCAGTCGCAGGGCGGCATGTCGGCGACACTGGCATAGGCCTGCACCTTCATCTGCAAGTTGCCATGCACGGCACTGTCCATGGCCAACCCCTTCTCGCGGACAACCTCGTACTCGCTGCGCAACAGAAAATGCACATCGAAGCCGGCCCGGGCCAGCATCAACCCATAGAAGCCGCCGATGGCGCCACTGCCGATGATGCCGATACGTGGTGTGTGCGAATGCATGCCGATCTCCAGGTAAAAGTCAGCCCTCTTTTTACACAGGTTGCGCAGCGCTGGGCAGCCCATGCACGACAAACACCTGCCATCTCGGAAAAACCCCATACGGACTGGGCCCAGCCCATTGTCGCGCCACCTGTAACGCGCTAAGGTTCGGCTCCCCGCTGCGATTATTCTTGCTGCTGGGCCGCACGGGGATAGTTGGCGGCCGGCACCCGTGACCTGACGAGTAACACGATGGCTGATTTACCGATCGATGACTTGAACGTTGCCTCCAACGAGACCCTGATCACTCCTGATCAACTCAAGAAGGAACTACCCCTCAGCGCCAAGGCCCTGCAGACCGTTACTGCCGGCCGTGAAGTGGTGCGCAATATTCTCGACGGCAAGGACCATCGCCTGTTCGTCGTGGTCGGCCCTTGCTCGATCCACGACATCAAGGCCGCCCACGAATATGCCGAGCGCCTGAAAGTGCTGGCCGAGGAAGTGTCCGACACACTGTACCTGGTCATGCGCGTGTATTTCGAGAAGCCGCGCACCACCGTCGGCTGGAAAGGCCTGATCAACGACCCGTACCTGGATGACTCGTTCAAGATCCAGGATGGCCTGCACATCGGCCGCAAGCTGCTGCTGGACCTGGCCGAAATGGGCCTGCCGACCGCCACCGAAGCACTCGACCCGATTTCCCCGCAGTACCTGCAGGACCTGATCAGCTGGTCGGCCATCGGCGCCCGCACCACCGAATCGCAGACCCACCGCGAAATGGCATCGGGCCTGTCCTCGGCGGTCGGCTTCAAGAACGGCACCGACGGCGGCCTGACCGTTGCCATCAACGCCCTGCAGTCGGTGTCCAAGCCGCACCGCTTCCTTGGCATCAACCAGGAAGGCGGCGTGTCGATCGTCACCACCAAGGGCAACCCGTACGGCCACGTGGTACTGCGCGGCGGCAACGGCAAGCCGAACTACGATTCGGTCAGCGTCGCCCTATGCGAGCAGGACCTGGCCAAGGCCAAGATCAAGGCCAACATCATGGTCGACTGCAGCCACGCCAACTCCAACAAGGACCCGGCCCTGCAACCGCTGGTAATGGAGAACGTCGCCAACCAGATCCTCGAAGGCAACCAGTCGATCATCGGCCTGATGGTCGAAAGCCACCTGAACTGGGGCTGCCAGTCGATTCCGAAGAACCTGGACGATCTGCAGTACGGCGTGTCGATCACCGATGCCTGCATCGACTGGTCGGCTACCGAGAAGACCTTGCGCAGCATGCGTGCCAAGCTGAAGGATGTGCTGCCGCAGCGCAAGCGCGGCTGATACAAGAAAGCGGGGCCGCTTCGCGCTCCATCGCCGGAAAGCCAGCCCCCACATTTCAGGCGTTTCGCCGTACGTGTGGGAGCCAGCTTGCCGGCGATGGACGCGAAGCGGCCCCGCTTTTTTTTACAGAATCAGACCTTGCTCGAATGCCGTTGCTGGCGCTCCATGTAGCGCTCCACGTACGAGCAGGACGGAATCACCGTGTAGCCCATCTGGTCAGCGTACTCCAGGGCCCGTTCGGTCAGGGCGGCAGCAATCCCGCGGCCGCGCAGGGCGTTGGGTACGAAGGTGCGATAGATGTCCAGCGTCTGCTTGCCCAGGTCCATGTACGTCAGATAGGCACGATGACCGTCCACGCTGGTCTCGAACTGATGACCGGCCTGGTCATGGTGGATGGTCAGCGCTTCGCTCATCACTACTCCTCGCAGGTCTACTCGGCAGACCCATACCTTAACCGATGGTGGTTTATCCGGCACAGAATCCTCTACGCCACCTGTTGCCCCTTCGACCACTGGACGATTGCAATCGTTCGGATCCTGTGGCACTCACAAGATAGTAGGCGCCGCAGGCGGGATTGCTCAAGGTGGTGGCGGTTAAAAATGGCGAAAATGCAGCCAGATGTCATTCTTGCCAGCGCACCAGGAAGCCACCCGGTGTACTAGGGCTTAAGACGCTGAAGGACAGTTAAAGTCACCCTTAGTTCAACAAAAAAGTTCCCGTACTACAGTCGCTTGCGAACCCTGTACGTTTTTTTCACAGGCGTGTCGCAAATCTTGTCGGAAAGGCGTCAAGCAACATTTTTTTTGCAGTTCTTGCGCTTAGTCAGTTTACTTACTACAAGTAATGGGTACTATGTACGCCGGCCAGTTTCTCTTTTCCGAGAGATGGCTATTTAATAGAAAGTCCTTGAAGGGGAACACGATGAACAACGTTCTGAAATTCTCTGCTCTGGCTCTGGCCGCAGTTCTGGCTACCGGTTGCAGCAGCGTATCCAAAGAAACCGAAGCTCGTCTGACTGCGACTGAAGACGCAGCAGCTCGCGCTCAAGCTCGTGCAGACGAAGCCTACCGTAAGGCTGACGACGCACTGGCAGCCGCTCAGAAGGCTCAGCAGACCGCTGACGAAGCCAACGAGCGCGCTCTGCGTATGCTGGACAAAGCCAGCCGCAAGTAATAATCCTCACGGATTGTTATGGAGCCGACCCACTTGTGGGTCGGCTTTTTTATTGCCGGTACACAAGCAAACGCGCCTGGCAGAAACGAAAAGGCCTGCACTAAGGCAGGCCCGGGTGTGTCGCAATTACCTTACTGCAGTTCGGGCGGAATGCTCGAAACCATCGGTGCCCCACCCTGGCTTTCGGCCGGCACGGCAATTTCCACAGGCATGCCATCTTCCGCGGCCACCACGTCACGCACCATGTCCCAGTTCATGCGTAGGTTATTTGCCAGGTCTTCACGCTTGAGCAAGGCGTTGATAACAGCAGTGTGTTTATCGACCACCGACGGATTACCCTGGTCGTCCAACGGCGTGTGCGCCTCCAGATAGACCTTTCCGCCACTGATACCGAACTTGTAGGGCTCATTGATGATGCGCACCGGCGTACCCACCGGCACCATCTTCGACAGTTCCAGCACGTTGTTGTTGAGCATGCGGAAGCAACCGTGACTGGTACGCATGCCAATGCCGAATTTCTTGTTCGAACCATGAATCAGGTAACCCGGTACGCCGAGGGTGAACTTGAACGGCCCCAGCGGGTTGTCCGGGCCGGCCGGCACCACGCTCGGCAGGATGTCACCGTCAGCCGCGTGCTCGGCACGGATCGACGCTGGAGGGGTCCAGGTCGGGTTCGGCGTCTTGGCGGTGATCTTGGTATTGGCGATCGGCGAACCCCAGCCTTCACGGCCAATACCCAGAGGGAAGGTATGCACCACGTTCTGCCCTTTCGGGAAGTAGTACATGCGGTATTCGGCCAGGTTGATGACGATACCCTCACGCGGGCCCGGCGGCAGGATGTAGCGGGTCGGCAGGATGATCTCGGTGCCGGCACCTGGCAGCCATGGATCCACGCCCGGGTTGGCGGCGATCATTTCCAGGTAGCCGAGGTCGTTGGCGGTGCCGATATCGGCGAACGTGTCCTCGTACTTTGCCTTGATCACATGCACCTGGCCGATGATGTCTTCACCGGGTGGTGGCAATGGCAGCTCCAGCGCAGCAGCGGGGCCTGCTACCAGCAGGGCGGCCAGGGACAGGCTACGGGTGACGGCAGGAAAGCGCGGCAACATCCGGTAAATCCTTCGAAAGGTGGGTCAAGAGAATCGATTGTACACCTGCGCCGATGCAAGCGGGAGGCATTGGCGCCATGCAAGCGTTCCAGATGATGAAAGGTGCGGTGTTCAGCCGCCCTGCAGCTCCGGCCACACCGGGCGCATGCCGCGCCGCTGGGCATCGAGGATCGCGCGGCACAGGTCGCACAGGCGGCCGTCGCGGTAGATCGAGCGCGGTACCCCCGACCAGCGCGGTTGCGCAGGCAGCAGGCCACCGCACAGAGTGCGGTCGGCCGGTACGCCCAGCTCGAGCTGTCGGGCCACGAGGTGGACGCGGATTTCCTGGCAGGCGAACAGGTCGAGCTGCTCATCAGGCTCGATCAGTTGGTAGGCATAAAGGGACCAGGCAGGGCGCGGCATTGGTGGCACTCGAAACGGGGGGCGCAACATTAGCCGAAAGACGGCGCCGTTTAAAGCATCAGAGCAAGGGTTTTATCGCCGGCCAGGCATTTTCCAGCAGGCGCTGCTGGGCGGCCTGAGCCGGGTGAATGCCATCCGCCTGCATCAACTCAGGCACGCCCCCTACCCCCTCGAGGAAAAATGGCACCAGCGGAACCTGTTTTTCGGCAGCCAGCTGTTCATAGACCTGGGCGAAGGCGGTGGTGTAGCGCACGCCATAATTGGGCGGCAGGCGCATGCCCAGCAGCACCACCTTGGCACCGGCCTTGCGCGCACTCTCGATCATTGAGGCAAGATTTTGTTGCAATTGCGCTGGCGACTGCCCGCGCAAGCCATCATTGCCGCCCAGCTCCAGCACCACCAGGCTCGGCTTGTGCGCTGCAAGCAGCGCCGGCAGCCGCGCCTGGCCACCTGCACTGGTGTCGCCGCTGATCGACGCATTGACCACCTTGTCGTCGAAACCTTCTTCCAGCAGGCGGGTCTGCAACAGGGAAACCCAGCCCTGGCGGGTATCCAGGCCAAAACCGGCGCTGATACTATCGCCGACAATCAGCAGTGTTCCCGCCGCCGCGCTCTGGGCCAGGCAATACAGGGCCAGACCGGCACTCAACCACCACACTCGCATCGGATTCTCCATGGGCCCCAGCATTCTCGTTGCGCAGAACCTTAGCAAAGTGGTCCCCAGCGCGGAAGGTGACCTGACCATCCTGCACGCGCTGTCCCTCGACCTGGCCCAGGGCGACAGCCTGGCCATCGTCGGCGCCTCGGGCTCGGGCAAGTCTACCCTGCTCGGCCTGCTCGCCGGCCTCGACCAGCCCAGTGCCGGCAAGGTCATCCTCGCTGGCCACGACCTGGGGCCGCTGGATGAAGACCAACGCGCGCGGGTGCGCGCCGAGCATGTAGGCTTTGTGTTCCAGTCGTTCCAGCTGCTCGACAGCCTCAACGCCCTGGAAAACGTCATGCTGCCGCTGGAGCTGGACGGCCGTCGCGATGCCCGCGAACACGCGCGCACCCTCCTCGAACGGGTCGGCCTGGGCAAGCGCCTGAGCCACACCCCGCGCCAGCTTTCGGGTGGCGAACAGCAACGGGTGGCCATTGCCCGTGCCTTTGCCGCGCAACCGGCGGTGCTGTTCGCCGACGAACCCACCGGCAACCTAGACAGCCACACCGGCGAACGCATCAGCGACCTGCTGTTCGAACTGAACAAGGAACGCGGTACCACTCTGGTGCTGGTTACCCATGATGAACGCCTGGCCCGGCGCTGCCGCCGCCAGATCCGCCTGGATGCAGGCCGCCTGGTGGCGCCGGTGGAGGCCTGATGAACCACATGCCGCTGTCCCGCCTGTGCGGCCTGGCCCTGCGCCAGCTGCTGCGCGACATTCGCGCCAGCGAAGTGCGCGTGCTGTTCTTCGCCCTGCTGGTGGCGGTGGCGGCCAGCACTGCCATCGGCTATTTCGGTGCCCGCCTCAACGGCGCCATGCAACTGCGCGCCAGCGAGTTCCTGGGTGCCGACCTGGTGCTGCAGGGCAGTGCACCGGCCCGCGATCAGCAGATCGAGGCCGGCAAGGCGCTTGGCTTGCGCCACGCTCAGGTGGTCGAGTTCACCAGCGTGGTCGGCGGCGACAACGGCATCCAGCTGTCCAGCGTCAAGGCTGCCGATGGTGCCTATCCGTTGCGCGGGCAAGTGCGCAGTGCCGCGGAGCCCTATGCAGCAGAAACCCCGGGCGGTGGCCCGGCACCTGGCGAAGCATGGGTCGAGCCACGCTTGCTGGCGGCACTGGGGCTTAAGGTTGGCGACAGCATCGATGTGGGCATGAAGACGCTGCGCATGACCCGCGTACTCACCTACGAACCGGACCGCGCCAACAACTTCTACAGCCTTACCCCACGGGTAATGATGAACCTGGCCGATCTGCAGGCCACCGGCGTGATTCAACCGGGCAGCCGGGTCACCTACCGCGACCTGTGGCGCGGCGATGCCGAAGCGTTGGCGCAGTACCGCGGTGCGCTGAAAAAGGACCTGGCCGCCAACCAGCGCCTGCGCGACACCCGCGATGGCAACCAGCAGGTCGGCGGCGCCCTGGGCAAGGCCGAGCGCTACCTGAACATGGCCAGCCTGGTGGCGGTGCTGCTGGCAGGCGTCGCCGTTGCCCTGTCTGCCAGCCGCTATGCCGCACGCCGCCTGGACGCCAGCGCCCTGCTGCGCTGCCTGGGCCTTTCGCGCCGCCAGGCACTGGGCCTGTACTGCCTGCAATTGGCCATGCTTGGCCTGGTCGCCGCGCTGGTCGGCGCCCTGCTCGGCTGGCTGGCCCAGCTGGGCCTGTTCCGCCTGCTGCATGGCCTGCTGCCAAGCGTGGTGCCTGCAGGTGGCATCGTCCCGGCCCTGGCCGGCATCGCTACGGGGCTGGTGGCCCTGGCCGGCTTCGCCCTGCCGCCAATTGCCGCGCTGGGTCAGGTGCCGCCGTTGCGCGTGCTACGCCGCGACCTGCTGCCGATACCGCCCAGCAGCTGGCTGGTGTACGGCGCGGCCCTGTTCGCCCTGGGCCTGATCATGTGGCGCCTGAGCCTGGACCTGCTGCTCACCTTCGCACTGCTCGGAGGCGGCCTGGTCGCCGCACTGCTGCTCGGCGGCCTGCTGCTGCTCGGTTTGCGCAGCCTGCGCCAATTGCTGGCCGGGGCTCCACTGACCTGGCGCCTGGGGCTGGGCCAACTGCTGCGCCACCCCATGGCCGCTGCCGGCCAGGCCCTGGCCTTCGGCCTGATCCTGCTGGCCATGGCCCTGGTCGCGCTGCTGCGCGCGGAACTGCTCGACACCTGGCAAGCGCAGCTGCCCAAGGATGCACCCAACCATTTTGCCCTGAACATCCTGCCGGATGATCGCGAGCCCTTCGCCCAACACTTGCAGCAGGTCAATGCCACCTCGGCACCGCTGTACCCGGTGACACCCGGCCGCCTGGTGCGAATCAACGACCAACCGGTGCAGCAGGTGGTCAGCAAGGATTCGGCAGGCGAGCGCGCCGTGCAGCGCGACCTCAGCCTGACCTGGGCAGCCGAACTGCCCCAAGGCAACGCACTGACGGGTGGCAACTGGTGGCAGGCGTTGCCCGCCGAAGATGAAATCCCCGGTGTGTCGGTGGAGGCGGAACTGGCCAGCAGCCTGAAGCTGCAACCGGGCGACCTGCTGACCTTCGACATCGGCGGCCAGCAGCGCCAGGCCCGGGTCAGCAGCCTGCGCAGCGTGCACTGGGACAGCTTCCAGCCGAACTTCTACATGATCTTCCAGCCCGGCACGTTGCAGGGGCTGCCGACCACCTACCTGACCAGCTTCTATCTGGCACCGGGCCATGACCTGGATGTGGTGGCACTGTCACGGGCATTCCCGGCGGTGACCATCCTGCAGGTGGACGCCTTGCTCGATCAGCTGCGCAGCATCCTCGCCCAGGTGACCCTGGCGGTGGAATATGTGTTGCTGTTCGTGCTGGCAGCCGGGTTGGCGGTGCTGTTCGCTGGCTTGCAGGCGACGCTGGACGAGCGCATCCGCCAGGGCGCCTTGCTACGTGCGCTGGGCGCGGCGCGGCCATTGCTGGTCAAGGCGCGGCGGATCGAGTTCGGCTTGCTGGGTGCGGCCAGCGGCTTGCTGGCGGCGGTCGGGTGCGAGCTGATTACCCTGGTGCTGTACCGCTATGCCTTCGACCTGCAATGGTGCCCGCATGTGTGGTTGCTGCTGTTGCCGCTGGCAGGGGCGTTGCTGGTGGGCGGTGCGGGGGTGCTGGGGACGCGGCGGGCGTTGAATGCCAGCCCGTTGGCGGTTTTACGCGAGAGTTGAGGACAGCCTGTGCCGGCCTCTTCGCGGGTAAACCCGCTCCCACAGGTCCGACACAGGTTTCAAGTACCTTGGTGAACCTGTGGGAGCGGGTTTACCCGCGAAGAGGCTGGCACAGGCAACATCGACTCATTGCCCGTAGCTGACGCTGTTTACATACCAGGTCGCTTCACCGGTAGGTGTGTGCACCACCACCTCATCACCCTCCTCCTTTTTCAGCAAGGCACGAGCCATGGGCGAGTCGATCGAGATGTAGTCATTGCGCCCATAGATCTCGTCATACCCGACGATGCGAAACTTCATGGTTTCGCCCTCGTCGTTCTCGATCTCCACCCAGGCACCGAAGAACACCTTGCCCTCTTGCTGCGGCGAGTAGGCCACCACCTTCACATCTTCAAGACGCTTGCGCAGGTAACGCACCCGGCGGTCGATCTCACGCAGCAGCTTCTTGTTGTACTGGTAGTCGGCGTTCTCGCTGCGATCGCCCAGCGATGCCGCCCAGGTAACCTTCTGGGTAATCTCCGGGCGGTATACCCGCCACAGGTGGTCCAGTTCTTTCTTCAGCGCCTCATGGCCTTCCGCGGTGATGATGTTGGTACTCAACTGCACGCTCCTCAGCGGCGGGTAATCAGGCCTTGGCGCGCGATACGGGTGAGGTGGCCGATGATTTCGGCGGCCTCGTCCGGTGCCGGGGCCTGGATCACGGCCAGGTCGAAACGGTCATTGCCATACTGTGCGAGGTGGCAGCCGGTATCGGCGAACTGGATCAGAAATGCACGCGCCTGGCCCTTGCGCCGGGACAGGCCTTCAAGGTGACGTAAAAGAGTGGGTTGATGCTGGCCGCCGAGCAGGATGCGCGGTGTGCGGGATGCCTGGCTGGCAGGCAAGGGGCTCAAACAGACACTGGTACGTGGGCAACTCATGGAGCTTCTCTCCGCCTCGCGAATCCCGCTGGGCAGCGGTGGGAGGCGTCACCGAACCAGCGCTTTAGCGGTATTTCGGATGACCCGGAGGGGTTTTCCTGCGCCCCGCAAGTAGCTGTTTAAATCGGCGCAGGCGGTATGCTAGAGCTACAAGCGGCAAGATACAAGCCTCAAGCCGAAAGTGATCGGCCTGCGGCTTGTATCTTGGAATTTACGATGTATCAGCGGGCGATCAGGCGGTCCAGCGAGAAGCGGCCAGCGCCTTCGATCAGCACCGCGACGGTGCCAGCCAGCAGGGCCAGGCCGAACTCATAGCCGTTGTTGGACATGAACAGGCCGTTGCCGATGTGCACCGTGAGGATCGCCACCACCAGGGTCACCGCCAGCACCAGGGCCGCCGGGCGGGCCAGCAGGCCGATCACCAGGGCCAGGCCGCCGAAGAACTCGGCACTACCGGACAGCAAAGCCATCAGGTAACCCGGGGCCAGGCCGATGCTCTCCATCCACTGGCCGGTGCCTTCCAGGCCATAGCCACCGAACATGCCGAACAGTTTTTGCGCACCATGCGCAATGAAGATGATGCCGACCAGGATACGGATGACGCTCAGGCCAGCGCCGGCACGGGTGGAGAACAGAGCGTTGAGGGTGGCGTTGTTCATGTCGAAGACTCCTTGAAGCGAGAAAGTTGTGTTGGGATGGGCGCCATCATAATCGTTTATATAGATATGAAAGCCGCAAATAATCCAACATAACAATCGATAAAATCGATCTTTCAACGCTTCGCCACACGCTCCAGCGCGGCACGCTCCCGATTGAACGCTAAAAAGTACTTGTTGACGCTATTGACGAAGTTGACCGGCCCCATGCCCACCTGCTCCATGGCGATACGTTCAGTCTGGAAGAACCACTGGTCGCCATTCAGCCCGCGCCGCCGCGCTTCCGCGCGCATGGCCTGGACGCGCTCGGGGCCCAAGTTGTAGGCCGCCAGCACGAAGGCCATGCGCTCGCGTTCGTTGATCTTGGCGCTGGCAAAGAACTTGCGCCGGATCAGCGCCAGATAGCGGGCACTGGCCTGGACATTGCCATCCACCGTGGCGGTGTTGCTCACCCCCACGCGCTGCGCCGCCGAGGGGGTGATCTGCATCAGGCCATGGGCCCCTCCGGTGCCGCGCGCCGCCGGGTTGAGCGTCGACTCCTTGAAGGCCAGCGCGGCCAGGTTGAGCCAGTCGATCTGCTGCGCCTCACCGTGTTTCTGCAGCACCGCCCGCAGCGCGCTCAGGCGCTGGCGATTCTTGCTGGCCAATGGGTCGTGCACCCGGTACTGGCGCCGGTAGATGCGCTCGAACGCGGCGTCCTGGTTGTCCGGTGCGCGGTAGCCCTGCAGAAAGCGATCGACCGTGGCCTGCAACTGCGGCGCATCGGGTCTCACATACCAACGCATGGCTTGCGGCGCCCCCAGCTTTACGCGGCTGTCCAGGCGCAGGCGCGGCATCACCCGAGCCCAGCGCCGGGCGATCGGCTGCTCGACCACGGTCAGGTGATAGATGCCGGCCTGGACCATTTCCAGCACATCCTCCACCGCCAAGGTCGAGTCGACCCACTCCACCTTGATCGGCGCGCGCTTGCGCAGCGCCAGCTGCTGGTTGACCTGCTGGATCAATGGGCCGGCGGCACTGGCGCTGGTCAGGGCCACGGTACGCCCGGACAACTGCTCGACATGGCTGAAACTGCGCTCGCCCTTGCGCCCCACCAGCAGCAGCGGCACCTGGTCAAGCACCGGCGCGCTGCTGCTGACCCCGCGCACCACGGCGGGGTCGAGCAGTTCGCCCGGCGCGGCCAGGTCACCCTCGCCACGGGCCAAGGCGCCCAGTAACTGCTCCTTGGCCCGCGGGATCAGCTTGAGCTGGATCTCCTGACCGTCAGCGGCACGGGCATTTAGGTAATGTTCCAGGGCACGCAGGCGATAGTATTCGATGCCGACCGGCTCACCCTTGACCTCACCGGAGCTGTTGCGGCTCTGGTTGACCAGAACCCGCAGCACCTGGCTGGTGCGAATCTGTTGCAGGTCACGGACCTTGGCCGGCGCGATGTTCTGCTGAGGTCCCGGCACGCGCGCATGGGCGGGCCCGGTCAATGTCAGCCCAAGCGTCAGCAGGAAAATGAGCCAGCATCGCTGCATGCGAAAACGTGTCCGTTGTCGGTGGGCGGCATCCATGGAGTTGCACCGCCAAGAGAGAAATGACGGCAAAAGACCACGGCAACAGCATGAAGTTCTTGGTTTTTTTCAGAAAAACACGGTTTTTGCTATGCTGGCCGCCCCGCGGCACGAGGTAGCACCATGCAACTGATCGATATCGGCGTCAACCTGACCAACAGCAGTTTCCACGACCAGCAGGCGGCAATCGTCGAGCGCGCCCTTGAGGCTGGGGTCACGCAAATGGTGCTGACGGGCACCAGCCTGGCGGTCAGCGAACAGGCGCTGGAGCTTTGCCAGCAACTGGATGCGAGCGGCGCACACCTGTTCGCCACGGCAGGCGTACACCCTCATGATGCCAAAACCTGGGATGCCGGCAGCGAGCGCCAGTTGCGCCAGTTGCTGAATGAAGCACGCGTGCGCGCCGTGGGCGAATGCGGCCTGGACTTCAACCGTGACTTCTCCCCTCGCCCGCTGCAGGAAAAAGCATTGGAGGCACAGGTGGCACTGGCTGCCGAGCTGCGAATGCCGGTGTTCCTGCACGAACGCGACGCCAGCGATCGCCTGCTGGCGATACTCAAGGATTACCGCGACCACCTGACCGGCGCAGTGGTGCACTGCTTTACCGGCGAGCGCGACGCGCTGTTCGCGTACCTGGACATGGACTTGCACATCGGCATTACCGGCTGGATCTGCGACGAACGCCGTGGCACCCACCTGCACCCGCTGGTGGGCAACATTGCCGAGGGGCGGCTGATGCTGGAGAGCGATGCGCCTTACCTGCTGCCGCGCAGCCTGCGGCCCAAGCCGAAGAATGGGCGCAACGAACCAGCGTTCCTGCCAGAGGTACTGCGTGAAGTGGCCCTGCACCGGGGGGAGTCAGCCGAGCATACGGCGGCGCATACCACGGCAACGGCACGGGCGTTTTTCCAACTCCCCTGAACCCGACGCGCCCCTTTGCAGGAGCAGCCTTGTGCTGCGAAGAGGCCATGACAGCTACAACATTCGGTTGGCCTTGCCTGCCCCTTCGCAGCACAAGGCTGCTCCTACAGGGGCTGGTGCTTGGTGTTGATATGCATCAACAAACTCCATGGCGCACGTAGGCACAATGATGGCACCTTGCCAATATTGTTCCCGCTCAACTCAGAGAAGACCTGCCCATGGGTGCCTGGCTTAGCAATGTTTCCCTGAAGTACAAGTTCTGGGCCGTCAACGCGGTGGCCTTTGTCACAACCCTGCTGCTGGTGCTCTATGCCGTGCACCTGGAGCAGCGCGCCCGCGCCGAGGCCGCGCAGGCCCAGGCGGCCGCGCAGGCCCAACTGCTGGCTGCCTGGCCGGCCGGCCTGCCGCTGCCCCGCCCGGCCAACGTCATCAGCTGGTCAGCCGGGCAAACACCCACCTTCGCGGGTGAACCCCTCGAGGCCCTGCGCAATGCCCAAGGCTGGGTCGAACTGCCCGCCGACCGGCTCTTGGGCAACAACCCGCTACAGGGTGCGCAGGTGCTGCGCAACGGCGACCAGCAAATAGCCGTGCTGGCCCAGTCGCCAAGCCTGCGTCAGGTGTTCTTCGACCGCTTCAGCAACTACGCGGTATGCGTGCTGATCCTGATGCTGGCGATGCTCGGCGCCTCGCAGTTGCTGATCCGCTTCCTGCTCAGCCAGCTCAACACCCTCAAGGACGTGATGCTGCACGTGGAAAAAACCGGCGACCTGTCGGCCCGCGTGCCACTGGCCTGTGGCGACGAGGTCGGCCAGATGGCCGGGGCTTTCAATGCCATGCAGGCGACCTACCACCGCGTGGTCAGTACCGTCGCCCACACCGCCGCGCAACTGGACTCCGGTGCCGCGCGCCTGGCTGCGAGCATGAGCGACGTGCGCCACGGCATGCTCGGCCAGCAGAGCGAGACCGACCAGGCCGCTACCGCCATCAACGAAATGTCGGCTACGGTGCACCACATCGCCCAACACGCCGGCGCCACCCGTGATCTGTCACAAACCGCTGACACCCTGGCCGGTAGCGGCCAGGAGGTGGTCAGCCGGGTGCAGGATTCGATTTCCGGGCTGTCCAGCGGCGTTCAGCAAACTGCCGAGATGATTCGCCAGCTCGCTGAAGACAGCCAGAAGATCAATGGCGTTGTCAGCGTGATCCACAGCATCGCCGAACAGACCAACCTGCTGGCGCTCAATGCCGCCATCGAAGCAGCGCGCGCCGGCGACCTGGGCCGCGGCTTTGCTGTGGTGGCCGATGAAGTACGCAACCTGGCCAAGCGCGTGCAAAACTCCACCGACGAGATCACCACCATGGTCTCGGCCCTGCAGTCGGGCACCCGCGATGCAGTGGAGTTCATGCAGGAAAGCTCGTACAAGGCCGACGACTGTGTCAGGCAGGCCCAGGAGGCCGGCGAAGCACTGGCAGAGATTACCGGTGCCGTGGCGCAGATGCGCGAAAGCAACACCCAGATTGCCGTGGCCGCCGAGCAGCAAAGCCAGGTGGCCGAGGAAATGAACCGCGCCGTGGTGAGCATTCGCGATGTCACCGAACAGACCGTGCATCAGACCGTGGGCTCGGCGACCACCAGCAGCGAACTGGCAACCCTGGCAGGTGAACTGAACAAGGCCATTGGCCAGCTCAAGCTATAGTCACCATAGCCAGCCTCGATTGGCCCCCGCCTGGGGGGCGCACTAAGCTTTGGGCATGACCGAGAGGAAATGCCCATGAGCAAACGCCTGCCCAACCTGCCCGCCTGGCAATGGCGCGGCTACCACCACAACCACCGCCACCCGGCCAACCTGGTGTTGCACCTGATCGCCGTGCCGTTGTTCATCCTTGGCGCGTTGCTGATTCTGTCCGGCCTGTTCGGCCTGGATCTGGGCCAGATTGCCGTTGGCATCATTGCCTTGATCGCCGGCCTGGGCCTGCAGCGCCAGGGGCATCGCCTGGAAGCCGAGCAACCCGAGCCCTTCGCCAACCGCAAGGATGCCGTGCAACGCCTGCTGACCGAGCAGTTCATCACCTTTCCGCGTTTCTTGCTGAGCGGGGCCTGGTGGAAGGCCTGGCGGGAACGACACAAGCACCGCCATTGATGGTCCAATCACGCGCAATCTTTTGTAGGAGCGGGTGCAGGCCTGCAGGTATCTGCTAGGCAAACACGGTAACCGTCTGCCGGCTCAAGGCCAGCAGTTCGCCCTGCGCCGTCCTCAACTCAGCGGCGGCATGCCCATAACCATCCCGCGCATGTTCGGTTTCCACGCAATAACGGCACCAGTCCAGCGTCGATAGCTGCGCCGTGGGCTGCATGAATTCGATGGTCCAGGTCAACGTGCTGCCGGCAGCCGGCTGCTTGAGAAACGGCATCAGGCTCGGTGGCCAGGCATCGACCAACGCCAGCAGATGCGCCTCGTTGACCGGTTCTTCGGCCACTCCCCGCAAACGTACCCAGCCGCCCATCTGACGCGACTGGTTGCCACTGAACGGCAACCCACCCACCGCCCAGCGCAGGGCCACATGCTGCATGAACTCCGGGGTAACACCTTTGATATGGGGCAGCTCGGGGGCCGCGTCTTCGAGCGCTTTCATTTCCGTGGCCGGCAGCGCCGGCACATCGACCACTGATGGCCGCCCTGCGCCAAAATTGCCCTGCACCAAGGTCACCACCTGGCCGTCTTGAACGGCACGGCCCAGCAAGGTACTGACCGCCTTGCCTTCACGCAGCACCTCCACATCGAAGCGGATTGGTACATCCGCTGCGGCAGGCGCCACAAAGCTGATGGCCAACGAACGCACGGGGCGGTCATCGGAGATTTTCTGACGCATGGCTTCATACACCATGGCAGCCATCAGTCCGCCAAAGGCGGCGCGCCCCTGGGTCCAGCTTGGCGGGACCCTCACAGATTCGGGGTTGGCCCGCACGGCGTCGAGCAGTTGCTTGAAATTCATTGGCCGGCTCCTGCCTGTAGCGAAATGGTCTGTCCATCCTAGCCAGCAAACCTTTGCCGATCAGCCCGCATATCGGTCATTTTTCGGGCTTTCGCCGCGCCAGCGCCTGCTGCAGTGCATCCAGCGTCACATCCGAATGGCGTTCGGCCTCGTGCAATTCTTCCTCCCAGGCGGCCTTGCACAGTGCCAGGTCGGCATGGTCGCGTGCCTGCAGCAGCCATTGCAGACGATCATGCCAGTCACCCAGGTCGCCTTGGGCCTGCTTAAGCAAGCGCCGCAACTGCTTGCCCGCATGGTCGAGCTGCGGATAGGCCTCATCGCCATAGCGCGCACGCTTGATGAGCAGACGCAGGCGGTGGCGATCATGGGCCGGGTCCTGCAGCGCCTTGTGCAACTTGCGCCACTGTTTGACCAGGCGTTTGTCGATACGCTTTTCCAGCGCCTTGACCAGGCCTTCGCGGTCGGCTGCACGCAGGAACAGCGGAAACGCGTCGACAATCGCCAGCACCCGGGTCAGCTGCGGGCTGGCGGCAACACTGGCGAAGGTTCTGTCACGCCCTTCCAGGCGCCGCTGCCCGGCCTCGGCAAAACCACGCCCGATCAGTTCGGCCGCCAGCACTTCACGGTCACGCAACGGCGTGGTGAGGGTACCCAACGACTTGGCGGCGGCCTCCAGTTGCTCTACCCCCGGCAGCCCACGCAGCGGCCGCAGCAGGCTGCGCAGGCGCCGCAGGGTGGTGCGCAGGTCATGCAAGGCCTCGCTGTCGGTATCGGCAGCCAGGCGCTCGCGGCAAGCCAGCAGGCGCACCTGCAAGGCCACTATCTGGGCGACCACATGATCAAGCATGGCAGACATTGAAAGACGCTCCTTGATCAGCGCCCGGCGCGAGATTCACGAATGTAGAAGCGGGCCTTTTCGGCTTTTCTGGTACAGCTTTCATAACCTTCGAACTGCTGCTGGGTCTTGGCCCCGGTCAGTAGCGACAAGGCCTTGGAGTAACTCACGGCACCGGCAAAGCCTTCGGCCTTGGCCAGGTCCAGTTCCTTCCAGGCGGCATCCAGTTGGGTCGCGCAACTCTCGCGGTAGGCCGTCTTGCCCGCGCAGCCAGCGAGGGCCAAGGCAATCAGTGGAAGGCAGATCCAGGCTTTCATCGGTAATACCTCAATGGAAAAAAACAGTGGCTGTTCGACGCCCCGGCAGCTGAAAAGTGCCCCGCCCGGCCAGCTTGGCCCAGCCAGTTTTATTACAGTAGCTCAGCGCGATGCACATTGAAGCACAGGTGGCGATGGGTGCATTGTAGGACCATGGTTGCACTGGCCGGGGAATGTTCATGAGCAAACGCGTGGCACTGGTACTGGGATCGGGTGGAGCCCGGGGTTATGCACACATCGGCGTGATCGAGGAAATCGAGCGCCGCGGCTACGACATCGCCTGCATCGCCGGCTGCTCCATGGGCGCGGTGATCGGCGGCATCTATGCCGCCGGCAAGCTGGAAGACTACCGCAACTGGATCGAGAGCCTCGACTACCTGGATGTGTTGCGTCTGGTCGACGTCAGCTTTCGTCTTGGCGCAATTCGCGGCGACAAGGTGTTCGGGCAGATCCGCAAGATCGTCGGTGAGATCAACATCGAGCAATTGCGCATCCCGTACACGGCGGTTGCAGCCGACCTCACCAACCAGCAGGAAATCTGGTTCCAGGAGGGCTGCCTGCACCAGGCCATGCGCGCGTCGGCAGCCATCCCCAGCCTGTTCACCCCGGTGATGCAAGGCAACCGCATGCTGGTCGATGGCGGCATCCTCAACCCACTGCCGATCGTGCCGGTGGTGTCCAGCCACTGCGACCTGATCATCGCGGTCAATCTCAACGCCACCAACCAGAAGCAGTATCAGTTACCGGTGATCGAACGCCCGGCGGCATTCAAGATGCGTTTCGATGCGCTGCTCAGTTCGCTGGGCTCGCGCTTGCCGTTCCGGCGCAAGCCGGCCGAGGAGCTGATCCGCATCGAGCAGGAAATCGTCGCCGAAGGGCTGGCGCAGCCGAACCCGTGGCTGGCCGATGCCGCCGCCCCGGAAGGCCAGCAACCGGCGGCGGCTCCGGAGCGCGAAGGCGCGCCGAAGTCGGCGACCGGCTCGTTCATCATCGACAATGTGGGGCCCGCTTCACTGCTGGACCTGATCAACCAGAGCTTCGAGGTCATGCAGACCTCGCTGGCGCAGTACAAGATCGCCGGCTATCCGCCGGATGTACTGATCAACGTGCCCAAACGGGTGTGCCGGTTTTTCGAGTTCTACAAGGCGCCGGAGCTGATTGCCCTGGGGCGCGAGATTGCGCGGGATACGCTGGATAACCATGAAGGGGTGAAACGCTAGGCCTTGTGCTGCTGGTGCCGGCCTCTTCGCGGGTAAACCCGCTCCCACAGGTTCAGCACAGTACTTGAAACCTGTGTTGGACCTGTGGGAGCGGGTTTACCCGCGAAGAGGCCGGCACAGACAACAGAAACGAAACAGGCCGCTCAAGGCGGCCTGTTCGTTCATGCATCCATCACCTTAGTAACGGGTGATGTCCGCCTTGGCTTCCAGCTGTTTGCGGTATGCCGCGAAGTCTTGCTGGCCAGCACGCGACGCGAGGTAGCGGCGGATTTGCTGCTTCTCTTCGTCGGTGGCAGTAGCGCCTTCGTTGACACCCTTGAGCTGCAGTACCACCAGGCTACCGTCACGCAGCACGACGCTGCCATAAACCGGCTTGTCCTTGGCTTGCGGCTTGCCCAGGCGGAACAGCGCCTGCAGCTCGGCCGGGTCGATACCGTCCTCGCCACGGGTAACTGCTTCATAGGCCTTCCAGCCCTGCCCTTCATGCACGCCGCCCGCTGCAATGGAACCGTCACGCAGGCCGGCAATCAGCTTGTCCGCCTTGGCCTTGAGCTCGGCAGTTGCCTTTTCTTTGGCCAGGTGTTCACGGATGTTCCCGGCCACGGCTTCCAGCGGCAGTTGCTCAGGCTTGCGGTGCTCCTTGACGCGCAGCACCACGGTGGTTTCCGGGTCGAGCTCGATGGCGGTGCTGTTGGCACCCTCCTCCAGCACTTCTTCGGAGAATGCAGCCTGCACGACCGAACGGTTGGCAGTGATGCCTTCACCACCCTCGCGGCCGAAGGCTGCGGAGGTTTGCACCTTCAGGTTCAGGTCCTGCGCCGGCTGGGCCAGGTCGGAGGCCTCGTAGGCGGCATCCTGCAGCTGTTTGCTGGCATCGACGTAACGCTGCTCGACCAACGGAATCTTCAGGTCACGGGTCAGCTTGTCCTTCAGGCTGGCGAAGCTCGGCACCTCCGGCGCCTGTACGCCCAGCAGCTTGATCAGGTGGTAGCCGAACTCGGTGCGCACCGGCGCCGAGACCTGGCCATCCTGCAGCTTGTACAGCGCATCTTCGAACGCCGGGTCGTAAACGCCCGGGCCGGCGAAGCCAAGGTCACCGCCGCTATTGGCCGAACCCGGGTCCTGGGAGAACTCCTTGGCCAGCGCGGCAAAGTCTTCACCCTTGGCCAGACGCTGCTCGATCTCGTCGGCGCGGGCCTTGGCCTGGGCGTCGGTGACCTTGTCGTTGACCTCGATGAGGATGTGCGCGGCATGGCGCTGCTCGGCGAGGTTGGCGATTTCCTTCTCGTACTGTGCCTTGAGCTCTTCGTCGGTCACCTTGACCTGATCGAAGAACGCCGACTTCTTCAGCTCGATGTAGTCGATCACCACCTGGTCTGGCGACATGAACTCCTTGGCGTGCTGGTCGTAGTGCGCCTTGACCTCTTCATCGCTGACCTTGACCGCGGCCGGGTCGGCCTTGAAGGTCAGGGAGGCGAAGTCACGGGTCTGCTTCTCGAGGCGGGCGAAGGCATCGACCTGCTGGTCGGTGACGAAGCTGCTGCCGGCCAGGCCGGTGCGCAGCTGGCCGATGAGCATTTCCTCGGCGAGCATGTCGCGGAACTGCATGCGGCCATAGCCCATCTGGCGAATGACCTGGTCGAAACGATCAGCACTGAACTTGCCGTCCACCTGGAATTCCGGCGTCTGCAGGATCACCTGATCCAGCGCGGCCTCGGAGAAGGCGAATTTGGCATCTTCGGCGCCTTGCAACAGCAGCTTGCGGCTGATCAGGCCCTTCAGTGCCTCTTCGCGCAGCAATTTGTCGTCCAGCAGTGCCGGGTCGAAATCCTTGCCCAACTGTTGCATCAGCTGACGGCGCTGCATGTCGGCCGCCTGGCTCAGCTCGTTCTGGCTGATGGTCTGGCCGTTCACCTTGGCAGCGTCCTGGCTATGGGTGGCGGCCTGGAAAATGGCTTCGAAGCCGGTCAACGCCATCAACACGACGATTAGGCCGATGATGGTCTTGGCAATCCAACCTTGTGAATTGTCCCTGATATTTTGCAGCATGCGTCCCCCAGAAACGGCTGTACCACTGCGTCGACAACCGCGGAGCGTGGGTAGAAACCTGATAAAAGAAAGGCGCATCCGAGGATGCGCCTTTTCTTAGCAAACGTGTCAGGCGGGAACGTTTGCGCCCCGCCATCACCGTGCTCGGACCTGGCCAGGCCAGGTCCGGCTGAAAGAGACGACTTAGTTGACGGCGTCTTTCAGGCCTTTGCCAGCCTTGAAGCCTGGAACCTTGGCGGCAGCGATCTTGATCGCGTTACCGGTTTGCGGGTTGCGGCCGGTGCGCTCTGCACGCTCCTTGACCGAGAAGGTACCGAAGCCAACCAGTACCACATCGTCACCTTGCTTCAGGGCGCCGGTGACGGATTCGATGACTGCGTCCAGCGCACGGCCGGCTACAGCTTTCGGGATGTCAGCAGATGCGGCGATAGCGTCAATCAGTTCCGACTTGTTCACTCTAAGTCCCCTTATTTCTCTATTGAGTTTGTTTCTAAGTATGTAATGAAAAGCTTATGAAACGTGCGCTGGGTGGCCTGATGACAATAGCGTGCCGCTTTATAGCAAGGCCCCGAAAAAACTGTCAAGGAAAGCCCCCCAGCCAAAAACTACTAGTGCGTGCTAATTCTTTCCTTAGCATCGCCGTCGCGCTTTTCATCTTTCGCGACAATCTCCGGAGCCACATCTGGCAAGGGCTCCGGGGCGTATTGCAGCGCAATTTGCAGGACTTCGTCAATCCATTTGACCGGTTTGATCTGCAGATCCTGTTTGATATTTTCCGGAATCTCCTTCAGATCGCGAACATTCTCCTCGGGAATGATCACCGTCTTGATCCCGCCACGGTGTGCCGCCAGCAGTTTTTCCTTCAACCCGCCAATGGCCAGCACCTGGCCACGCAGGGTGATTTCGCCGGTCATGGCCACATCGGCACGTACCGGAATCTGCGTCAGTGCCGACACCAGCGCGGTGCACATGCCGATACCGGCACTTGGGCCGTCCTTCGGCGTGGCGCCTTCCGGCATGTGGATATGCACGTCGTGCTTCTCGTGGAAGTCGGCGGCGATACCCAGGCTGCGGGCACGGCTGCGCACCACGGTCTGCGCGGCGGTGATCGACTCGACCATGACATCGCCCAGCGAGCCGGTCTTGATCAGCTGACCCTTGCCGGGAATGACCACCGCTTCGATGGTCAGCAGTTCGCCGCCCACCTGGGTCCAGGCCAGGCCGGTTACCTGGCCGATCTGGTCCTGCTGCTCGGCCAGCCCGTAGCGGAACTTGCGCACGCCCAGCAGGTGCTCCAGCTGCTCGCTGGCCACCTTGACCTTGACCTGCTTCTGCCCGGTATGTTCCTTGACCACTTTACGGCAGACTTTGGCGATTTGCCGCTCCAGGCCACGGACACCGGCTTCACGGGTGTAGAAGCGGATGATGTCGCGGATCGCCGAGACGTCCACTTCCAGCTCGTCCTTCTTCAAACCGTTGGCCTTGACCTGCTTGGGCACCAGGTACTTGACCGCGATGTTGATCTTCTCGTCCTCGGTGTAGCCCGGCAGGCGGATGACTTCCATCCGGTCGAGCAGCGCCGGCGGGATGTTCATCGAGTTCGAGGTGCACAGGAACATCACGTCCGAGAGGTCGTAATCGACCTCCAGATAGTGGTCGTTGAAGTTGTGGTTCTGCTCCGGGTCGAGCACTTCGAGCAGCGCCGAGGCCGGGTCGCCACGCATATCGCTGCCCATCTTGTCGATTTCGTCCAGCAGGAACAGCGGGTTGCGCACCCCCACCTTGGTCATCTTCTGGATCAGGCGGCCAGGCATGGAACCGATGTAGGTACGGCGGTGACCACGGATCTCGGCCTCGTCACGCACACCACCCAAGGCCATGCGCACGAACTTGCGGTTGGTGGCAGCAGCGATCGACTCGGCCAGCGAGGTCTTGCCGACGCCAGGCGGGCCGACCAGGCACAGTACCGGGCCGCGGATCTTCTTGACGCGCTTTTGCACGGCAAGGTACTCGAGGATGCGTTCCTTGACCTCTTCCAGGCCGTAGTGGTCGGCATCGAGGATTTCCTCGGCCTTGGCCAGGTCCAGCCGCACCTTGCTCTGGGCCTTCCACGGCACCTGCACCAGCCAGTCGAGGTAGGACCGGACCACGGTGGCCTCGGCCGACATCGGCGACATCTGCTTGAGCTTGTTCAGCTCTGCCTGGGCCTTGGCCAGTGCGTCCTTGGGCAGGCCAGCGGCCTCGATGCGCTTTTTCAGCTCTTCGACTTCGTTGTGGCCTTCGTCGCCATCGCCGAGTTCTTTCTGAATGGCCTTCATCTGCTCATTCAGGTAGTACTCGCGCTGGCTGCGTTCCATCTGCTTCTTGACCCGACCACGAATGCGCTTTTCGACTTGCAGCAGGTCGATTTCGGCATCCAGCAGCGCCAGTACGTGCTCGACGCGGGTCGGCAGGTCGACGATTTCGAGAATTTCCTGTTTCTGCTCGATCTTCAGGGCCATGTGTGCGGCCATGGTATCGACCAGGCGCCCTGGCTCTTCGATGCTGTTCAGCGACGACAGCACTTCGGCAGGGACTTTCTTGCCCAGCTGCACGTACTGCTCGAACTGCGACAACAGCGTGCGCACGAACACTTCCGACTCGCGCTCGGCGGCGTCGACTTCGTCAATCAGGGAAACTTCGGCACGGATGTGCCCTTCTACTTCGCTGAAACGCTCCACGGCGCCGCGCTGCTCGCCCTCGACCAGCACCTTGACGGTGCCATCGGGCAGTTTCAGCAATTGCAGTACGGTGGCAACGGTACCGACGCGGTACAGGGCGTCTTCGCCCGGGTCATCGTCAGCCGGGTTTTTCTGGGCCAGCAGGAGGATCTGCTTTTCGCCCGTCATCGCCGCCTCAAGGGCTTCGATGGACTTTTCACGCCCCACGAACAGCGGGATGACCATGTGCGGGTAAACAACGACATCGCGCAATGGCAAAAGAGGCAAGTCGAGGGTGGTCTTCATGATTTCGCCTCTACAGCGGCCTTATGGCCGGAAACCGGTGGAAATGATGCTTGGACCTAATGTGGGGGCACGCTTGGGAAATTACAAGCGCTAGCGCAGGAAAAGCAGAAAGGGGCCCGTAGGCCCCTTCTTGCTTGCAACCGTCAACCGGCCCGTGCCTTGATCAGGCGTCCGGCGCGGCCTTGGCTTGCGGCTCGCTGTTCTCGTAGATCATCAGCGGCTGCGAGGTACCATCGATGACGCTCTCGTCGATCACCACCTTGCTGACATCCTTCTTCGAAGGAATCTCGTACATGGTATCGAGCAGCACGCCTTCGAGGATCGAACGCAGGCCACGGGCGCCGGTCTTGCGCTCCAGGGCCTTGCGCGCCACGGCCTTGAGCGCATCGCTGCGGAACTCGAGGTCGACGCTTTCCATCTCGAACAGCTTGGCATACTGCTTGGTCAGGGCGTTCTTCGGCTCGGTGAGGATCTGCATCAGCGCAGCCTCGTCCAACTCGTCGAGGGTTGCCAGTACCGGCAGACGGCCGACGAACTCCGGGATCAGGCCAAACTTGACCAGATCGTCCGGCTCGACCTCACGCAGGGACTCGCCAACCTTCTTGCCCTCTTCCTTGCTGCGTACTTCGGCGCCAAAACCGATGCCACCCTTGGTGGAGCGGTTCTGGATGACCTTTTCCAGGCCCGAGAAGGCGCCACCGCAGATGAACAGGATATTGCGGGTATCGACCTGCAGGAATTCCTGTTGCGGGTGCTTGCGGCCGCCTTGCGGCGGAACCGAGGCCACGGTGCCTTCGATCAGCTTCAGCAGTGCCTGCTGCACGCCCTCGCCCGAGACGTCACGGGTGATGGACGGGTTGTCCGACTTTCGCGAAATCTTGTCGATCTCGTCGATGTAGACAATGCCCATCTGGGCCTTTTCCACGTCGTAGTCGCACTTCTGCAACAGCTTCTGGATGATGTTCTCGACGTCCTCACCCACGTAACCGGCCTCGGTCAGGGTGGTGGCGTCAGCAATGGTGAACGGTACGTTCAACAGGCGTGCAAGGGTTTCGGCGAGCAGAGTCTTGCCCGAGCCGGTCGGCCCGATGAGCAGGATGTTGCTCTTGCCGAGTTCGACTTCGTCACCCTTCTTGTCACGCTGGTTCAGGCGCTTGTAGTGGTTGTATACCGCTACGGCAAGCACCTTCTTCGCGCGTTCCTGACCAATGACGTACTGGTCCAGGATACCGCTGATTTCTTTCGGCGAAGGCAATTTGTGCGCGCTGCTCTCGGCCTGGGCTTCCTGCACCTCCTCACGGATGATGTCGTTGCACAGGTCGACGCACTCGTCGCAGATAAATACCGAGGGCCCGGCAATCAGTTTGCGCACTTCGTGCTGGCTTTTGCCGCAGAAGGAGCAATAAAGCAATTTGCCGCTGTCCTCGCCGTTACGGGTGTCAGTCATTCGATCGATCCAATCCGGTAGGCTTGCAACACAAGATGAAGGCAATTGCGGGCTTTTTCAAGTCCGCAGGTAGGCGCTTTCCGCGCCTACCTGCTCTGGCACCCCGGTTCAGGAGGCCAGTTGCCGCTTGTCGTAGACCGAGTCGATCAGGCCGTACTCGGCCGCGCGCGAGGCGCTCATGAAGTTGTCACGTTCGGTGTCGCGCTTGATGGTCTCGAGATCCTGGCCGGTGTGGTAGGCCAGCAGCTCGTTCAGGCGGGCCTTGATATTGAGGATCTCCTGGGCGTGGATCTCGATATCGGTGGCCTGACCCTGGAAGCCGCCCAGCGGCTGGTGGATCATCACGCGAGAATTCGGCAGGCAGTGACGCTTGCCCTTGGCACCTGCAGCCAGCAGGAAGGCGCCCATGCTGCAGGCCTGGCCGATGCAGATGGTCGAGACGTCCGGCTTGATGAACTGCATGGTGTCGTAGATCGACATGCCGGCGGTGACAGAACCGCCCGGCGAGTTGATGTACAGATGGATATCCTTGTCCGGGTTTTCCGCTTCAAGGAACAGCAGTTGCGCGACGACGAGGTTGGCCATGTAGTCCTCTACCGGGCCAACCAGGAAGATCACACGCTCCTTCAACAGGCGCGAGTAGATGTCGTAAGCGCGTTCGCCACGGGCGGACTGCTCGATAACCATCGGGACCAGGCCGCCTGCGGCCTGGATGTCAGAGCTCTGCTGAATATAAGAATTGCGGGACATGTCCTGCGCTCACTCCCAAATAGTCATGGCTTGAATACGCACAAGCCAGCTCGAAGGCTGGCTTGTGGGGGTTTCCTACGAGAGAAGCCTGTTACTCAGCGGCGGCTGGAGCCTGTGCTGGTTTAACGGCATCTTCGTACGAGACCGACTTGTCGGTCACAGTCGCTTTCTGCAGAACAGTATCTACAACTTGTTCTTCCAGCACAACCGAACGGACTTCGTTCAGTTGCTGGTCGTTCTTGTAGTACCAGGCGATGACCTGCTCAGGCTCTTGGTAAGCCGAAGCCATTTCTTCGATCATTTCGCGAACCTTGCCTTCGTCCGGCTTCAGCTCGAACTGCTTGACCACTTCGGCCACGATCAGGCCCAGGACCACACGGCGCTTGGCTTGCTCTTCGAACAGCTCGGCTGGCAGCTGCTCAGGCTTGATGTTGCCGCCGAACTGCTGAACGGCCTGCACGCGCAGACGGTTGACTTCGTTTTCCAGCAGGGCTTTCGGCACTTCGATCGGGTTGGCGGCCAGCAGACCGTCCATGACCTGGTTCTTCACCTTGGCCTTGATGGCCTGGCGCAGTTCACGCTCCATGTTCTTGC
Source organism: Pseudomonas sp. B10(2017) (assembly GCF_002113295.1). Taxonomy (NCBI): domain Bacteria; kingdom Pseudomonadati; phylum Pseudomonadota; class Gammaproteobacteria; order Pseudomonadales; family Pseudomonadaceae; genus Pseudomonas; species Pseudomonas sp. B10(2017). The sequence continues at coordinate 34,670 of NZ_NEJU01000005.1, read as the reverse complement.
GAACTTCGGTGCGGAAGCCTTCCAGGGTCGATTCCTTGATGCCGAACTGGGCGAAGAACTCTTCGTTCAGCTCTGGCAGCACTGGAGCGGCAACGCTGTTGACGGTGATGGTGAACTCGGCGGCTTTACCAGCCAGGTCCAGGTTCTGGTAGTCCTCAGGGAAGGTCACGTTGACAACGCGCTCTTCGCCAGCCTTGGCACCAACCAGGCCGTCTTCGAAGCCCGGGATCATGCGGCCGGAACCCAGCACCAGCTGGGTGCCCTTGGCCGAACCACCGGCGAACACTTCACCGTCGACCTTGCCGACGAAGTCGATGTTGACCTGGTCGTCCTTCTGCGCGGCGCGCTCGACGGCCTCGAAGCGGGTGTTCTGCTTGCGCAGCACTTCCAGCATGTTGTCCAGGTCGGCATCAGCCACTTCGGCGCTCAGGCGCTCGACGCTGATCGACTCGAGGCCGCCAACAGTGAACTCCGGGAACACTTCGAAGATGGCGACGAATTCCAGGTCCTTGCCCTTTTCGAAGGACTTTGGCTCTACCGCAGGAGCACCAGCCGGGTTCAGCTTCTGCTCGACGATGGCTTCGTAGAAGGAAGCCTGGACCAGGTCACCGAAAGCCTCTTGGCGAGCATCGGCTTCGAAACGCTGACGGATCACGCTCATCGGCACTTTGCCTGGGCGGAAGCCGGCAACCTTGGCGCGCTTGGCAGTCTGTTGCAGACGCTTGTTGACTTCGTTCTCGACGCGCTCGGCCGGAACGGCGATGGTCATGCGGCGCTCGAGAGCGGAAGTGTTTTCAACAGAAACTTGCATGGATATTCCTCGTTGCACAGACGTTAGCCGGCGTTTGCCCGACTCCAGAATCAAGGGCAAGCATTCTAGTGAGTCGCGCAGCAGAAGTCACCCCACTCGGGACGACGGGAAACCACGCCGGTCGATTAACTTTCACGGCCCGCACGACATGACGCCGAGCCTGCTTCAATGGGGGCCGCACGACGCCCGGGGCGACCTGCAGCCGAAATACCTTGTCAAACAACTACCACAAACGAATTCGATGCCTTTATTCAGGATCGATTTCGTTGAACTGGCAGTACTCCTCCCACTCCATCCCCAGCGCCTCGGCTACCTCGCGGTGCGTCTCCAGGCGCATGGCCTGCAGCTGCTCGGGGGTTTCGGCGATCAGCTGCAGGGCCAGCTCCCAAGGCTGGATACCCTGTTCCTCGGCCGCATCCTCGAAAGCCCACTCGATCTGCTGGGCCTGCTCGCGCGCATCCAGCTCACGGACCTCTTCGAGCAGCTGCGGGTTGGCCTCGGCAAAGCGCTGTAGCGCCAGGGCCTGACGGGCTTCTTTTGCGATCATCGGGCTGTTCCTCTGCCGGCCAGATGGGCCGGTGTTTCAAACGGCTGAAATCTAACAGCTTTTATTGGGGTGTCACCAAAGGATTGCAAGTGGCGAGATGCGATTTGACAGGGAGGTGGTTCGCCATGACATTTTCAGCGAGTTCGCCATGACGCTTTCAGCGCCTGCGAGAACACCCAAGACATGCACACCACAGCCACCCCGAAAAACAAAAAAGGCGCCTGATCTCACGATCAAGGCGCCTTCGAAGAATATGGGGTGGACGATGGGAATCGAACCCACGACAACTGGAATCACAATCCAGCGCTCTACCAACTGAGCTACGCCCACCATATTGCAGTCTTGCGATGTTGCGGTACAGCCTTACAGAAGCATGGTGCGGACGAAGAGACTCGAACTCTTACAGCTTGCGCCGCTGGAACCTAAATCCAGTGTGTCTACCAATTTCACCACGTCCGCGTAACGCTTAAAACAAAGGCGCCAGATGCTATCGAGGCGCCTTTGAAGAATATGGGGTGGACGATGGGAATCGAACCCACGACAACTGGAATCACAATCCAGCGCTCTACCAACTGAGCTACGCCCACCATATTGCATTACAGCCTACTTGCTTGCCAAAGCTGCCTAATGGCGCACCCGGCAGGACTCGAACCTGCGACCATCCGCTTAGAAGGCGGATGCTCTATCCAGCTGAGCTACGGGCGCTTAAGCTTGAAGCCTAACCGAACGAGACCTTAACAGATAACTGCTAAACCACTCATTCTGCCCGACTTAGCCAACCAGTGCTAGGCTGTGCCCGACAAGTGCGGCGAATCTTATAGGCGGGCCTGAAAGTCGTCAACACCTTTCTCAAAAAAATTTAAATTATTTAAGGGCTTAGGGGATTTGCCCGACCACCCGCCTTTGCCCTTGGCCCATGTCGTGCGAGAATGCGCCCTCTTTAATTGTTTCCTTCTCGATGGTTAATCACGCGTCTATGACTGCACACCTAATCGATGGCAAGGCGATCGCCGCCAGCCTGCGCCAGCAGATCGCTCAACGTGTCGTGGAGCGTCGCCAGCAAGGCCTGCGTACGCCGGGCCTGGCGGTGATCCTGGTCGGCACCGACCCCGCCTCCCAAGTCTATGTCTCGCACAAGCGCAAGGACTGCGAAGAGGTCGGCTTCATTTCGCAGGCGTTCGACCTGCCCAGCGAAACCACGCAGCAGGCCCTGACCGAGCTGATCGACCGCCTCAATGACGACCCGGCCGTCGACGGTATCCTGCTGCAGTTGCCGCTGCCGGCGCACCTGGACGCCTCGCTGCTGCTCGAGCGCATCCGCCCGGACAAGGACGTGGACGGCTTCCACCCGTACAACATCGGCCGCCTGGCCCAGCGCATCCCGCTGCTGCGCCCGTGCACGCCGAAGGGCATCATGACCCTGCTGGAAAGCACCGGCCAGGACCTGTACGGCATGAACGCGGTCATCGTCGGCGCGTCCAACATCGTTGGCCGCCCAATGGCCATGGAGCTGCTGCTGGCCGGCTGCACCGTGACCGTCTGCCACCGCTTCACCAAGGACCTCGCCGGCCATGTCGGCCGCGCCGACCTGGTGGTAGTGGCCGCAGGCAAGCCGGGCCTGGTCAAGGGTGAGTGGATCAAGGAAGGTGCCATCGTCATTGACGTGGGCATCAACCGCCAGGAAGACGGCAAGCTGGTCGGCGACGTGGTCTACGAGACCGCCCTGCCGCGCGCCGGCTGGATCACGCCGGTGCCGGGCGGCGTCGGGCCGATGACCCGCGCATGCCTGCTGGAGAACACGCTGTATGCGGCGGAAGAGCTGCACAAGTAATACCGCGTGATATGAAAACGGCACCTCTGGCAGGTGCCGTTTTTTTTGGCTGAAGTTTCTTGATGGCTGCACCGTCTTCTTCGCGGGTTTACCCGCGAAGAAGCCGGCGCGGAGCTCAGCCGATCACTTCCTGGCCGCCTCCCACGACTTCAGCAGTTCGTTGTAGCTGACCGTCTCGCCCTTGGGCTTTTCGTTGGCGAGTTTCGGTTTCGGCGCCCCTGGCTGGTCGAACCAGTACTGGGCGTCCTTCTCCGGGTTCAGCTTCGGTGCGCAGGTGGCCTGGGCGTTGGACCGCTGCAAGCGCTCCATCATCCGGTCCTGGTCGCGAGCCAGGCCGTCCAGCGCTTCCTGCGGGGTCTTTTCTCCACTGGCCACTTCGGCGATGTGGCTCCACCACAACTGTGCCAACCGCGGGTAATCCGGAACGTTGGTGCCGGTCGGCGTCCACTGCACCCGCGCCGGGCTGCGATAGAACTCCACCAACCCGCCCAGCTTGGGCGCCAGCTCGGTCATGGCCTGGGAGTTGATGTCCGATTCGCGAATCGGCGTGAGGCCGACGATGGTCTTTTTCAGCGACACGGTCTTGGATGTGACGAACTGAGCATACAGCCACGCAGCCAGGCGTTGCTTCTCGGGGGTGGACTTGAAGAAGGTCCACGAACCGGTGTCCTGGTAGCCCAGCTTCATACCCTCCTCCCAGTACGGCCCCTTCGGCGAAGGCGCCATGCGCCACTTCGGCGTGCCGTCGGCATTCACCACCGGTAAACCGGGCTTGGTCATGTCGGCGGTAAACGCGGTGTACCAGAAGATCTGCTGGGCGATATTGCCCTGGGCCGGCACCGGGCCGGCTTCGGAAAATGTCATGCCCTGGGCTTCCTTGGGCGCATAGGCACGCATCCAGTCCACGTACTTCTGCGTGGCATACACGGCGGCCGGACCGTTGGTGTCGCCACCACGGGTCACGCTGGACCCCACCGGGTGGCAGTCCTCCACGCGAATGCCCCATTCGTCCACTGGCAACCCATTGGGCAAACCTTTGTCGCCGCCACCCGCCATGGAGAACCAGGCATCGGTGAAGCGCCAGCCCAGCGACGGGTCTTTCTTGCCGTAGTCCATATGGCCATAGACGCGTTTGCCGTCGATTTCCTTGACGTCTTCGGTGAAGAATTTGGCAATGTCCTCGTAGGCCGACCAATTCACCGGTACGCCAAGCTCGTAGCCGTACTTTTCCTTGAACCTGGCCTTCAGTTCGGGCCGCTCGAACCAGTCGGCACGGAACCAGTAGAGGTTGGCGAACTGCTGGTCAGGCAGTTGGTAGACCTTGCCATCCGGGGCAGTGGTGAAGGAAATGCCGATGAAGTCCTTCAGGTCCAGGGTCGGCGAGGTGTAGTCCTTGCCTTCGTTGGCCATCAGGTCGGTGATCGATTCCACCTTGCCGTAGCGAAAGTGCGTACCGATCAGGTCGGAGTCGTTGACCCAGCCGTCATAGATGTTCTTGTCCGACTGCATCTGTGTCTGCAGCTTTTCCACCACATCGCCTTCCTGCAGCAGGTCGTGGGTCAGCTGGATACCGGTGATTTCGCTGAAGGCCTTGGCCAGCACCTTGGATTCGTATTCATGGGTGGTGATGGTTTCCGACACCACGTTGATCTTCATGCCACGGAACGGCTCGGCAGCCTTGATGAACCACTTCAACTCGGCCAGCTGCTGTTCAGGGGTAAGGGTTGACGGCTTGAACTCACTGCCGAGCCACTTCCTTGCCGCATCCTCGTACTGGTCGGCCCAGGCTGTGCCCTGCACGCTGGCCAGCACCAGCAACGCGGCCAGGGTCAAATGTCGCCTGTTGTACTTGTTGTCGAACATTGTGATCTCCCGTTTCAGTTATCCCACAGGGCCGCTCGCTCAGCCCCAGCGCAGCACCACCACCAGCCACGCCAGCGACAGCAGCGAGGCCACCCACAAAGGCCACTCGCTGACGCCAACCACCAGCAAATGCAGGTAGGCGCTGGCCAGCAGGCCGATGAACAAGCGGTCGCCACGGCTGGTGACCAGCGGCAGGAAGCCGCGTCGCTCCACGCAGGGGCGGCGCAGTTCGAGCAGAGTCATGCCCAGCAGCAGCACGCCAACGGCGGCGAAGAACAACGCCGTCGGCAAGGTCCAGGCCATCCACTCCATGCCATGCCCTCCTCAAACCCGGCCCAGGGCGAAGCCCTTGGCCACATGGTTGCGCACGAACCAGATCACCAGCATGCCCGGCAAGATGGTCAGTACCCCTGCAGCCGCCAACACGCCCCAATCGATGCCCGAGGCCGACACGGTACGGGTCATCACCGCGGCGATCGGTTTGGCATTCACCGAAGTCAGGGTGCGCGCCAGCAGCAGTTCGACCCAGGAGAACATGAAACAGAAAAATGCCGTCACGCCGATGCCGGAGCCAATCAGCGGGATGAAGATCTTCACGAAGAAGCGCGGGAAGCTGTAGCCGTCGATGTAGGCTGTTTCGTCGATTTCCTTCGGCACACCAGACATGAACCCCTCGAGGATCCACACCGCCAGCGGCACGTTGAACAGGCAGTGCGCCAGGGCTACGGCAATATGGGTATCGAACAGGCCGATCGACGAATACAGCTGGAAGAACGGCAGCAGGAACACCGCAGGTGGCGCCATGCGGTTGGTCAGCAGCCAGAAGAACAGGTGCCGGTCACCGAGGAAGCGGTAGCGCGAGAAGGCATATGCCGCAGGCAGCGCCACCAGCAGCGAAATCAACGTGTTCAGGCACACGTAATACAGCGAATTGATGTAGCCGCTGTACCAGCTGGCATCGGTGAAGATCACCCGGTAGTTGTCGAGGGTGAACGCCTGTGGCCACAGGGTCAGGCCGCCGAGGATCTCGGTGTTGCTCTTGAACGACATGTTCAGCAGCCAGTAGATCGGCACCAGCAGGAAGAAGAAGTACAGCAGCAGGGCCAGCGATTTGCGCGTGCTCATGGCCTAGTCCTTGTCGGCATGGGTCATGGCTGTATAGAACAGCCACGAAACCAGCAGGATGATCAGGAAGTACACCAGCGAGAACGCCGCCGCCGGGCCCAGGTCGAACTGCCCCACGGCCATGCGCGTGAGCGTCTGGCTGAGGAAGGTGGTGGCGTTGCCGGGCCCGCCACCGGTCAGCACGAAGGGCTCGGTGTAGATCATGAAGCTGTCCATGAAGCGCAGCATCACCGCAATCAGCAGTACGTTCTTCAGCTTGGGCAACTGGATATGACGGAACACCGCCCAGCCCGAGGCGCGATCGATGCGCGCAGCCTGGTAGTACACATCGGGAATGGCGCGCAGCCCCGAATAACAGAGCAACGCCACCAGCGATGTCCAGTGCCATACGTCCATCACCAGCACGGTCAGCCAAGCATCGAACGGGTCGCCGGCGTAGTTGTAGCTGATGCCGAGCTTGGCCAGGGTGGCGCCGAGCAGGCCGATGTCGGCGCGGCCGAAAATCTGCCAGATTGTGCCGACCACGTTCCAGGGGATCAGCAGCGGGATGGCCATGACGATCAGGCACACCGAGGCCATGCGCCCCTTGGTCGGCATGGTCAGGGCAATGGCGATGCCCAGCGGGATCTCGATCAGCAGCACGCAGGCGGAATAGATGAACTGGCGCAGCAGCGCATCATGCAGCGCCGGGTCGCGCAGCACCTGGCGGTACCAGTCGGCGCCGACGAAGTAGCGGTTGGACTGGTCGAAAATGTCCTGCACCGAATAGTTGACCACCGTCATCATCGGCACCACCGCACTGAATGCCACCAGCAGGAACACCGGCAGCACCAGCCACCAGGCCTTGTTGTTCGGCACCTTGTTCATGGCCCGGCCTCCAGCAGCACATCGTCGAGGTACAGCATCAGCCACTGCGCCGGCAGGCTGACCCAGGCCTGGGCCACCGGCAGCGGGCGGTCCTCGCCCAGGCGCGCCTTGAGCGCGACACCGCCCAGTTCGAGGGTGACGATGCGGTAGGTGCCCAGGTCCTCGACATCCAGCACCTGCGCCGGGTAGGCGTCATCGAACGGGCTGTCCCACAGCTGCACGAATTCCGGGCGGATGCCTACCTGAAGGCGACCACCGCCAGTGGCCGCCAGGCGCTCTCGCAGGTGCTCCCGCAGTTGCCCGGGCAGCACCAGGTGAATATCGCCGAATACCACCCCGTCCGCGTCGGCGCGTACGTCGATCAGGTTCATCCCCGGGCTACCGATGAAGTAACCGACGAAGGTATGCCGCGGCCGCTCGAACAGTTCGCGCGGGGTACCGAACTGGACGATGCGCCCGCCGTGCATCACCGCGATCTTGTCGGCGAACGTCGAGGCCTCCAGCTGGTCGTGGGTGACGTAGATCATGGTGATGTTGAACTGCTCGTGGATCTGCTTGAGCTTGCGCCGCAGCTTCCACTTCAGGTGCGGGTCGATCACCGTCAGCGGCTCGTCGAACAGGATCGCTGACACGTCATCACGCACCAGGCCACGGCCCATGGAGACCTTCTGCTTTTCGTCGGCACTGAGGTTGCGCGCCTTCTTGCGCAGCACGGCCGAAAGGTCGAGCACCTCGGCAATCTCCTCCACCCGGGCCTGCACCCGGGCATCGTCCAGCCCCTGGTTGCGCAAGGGAAACGCCAGGTTGTCGAACACCGTCATGGTGTCGTAAACCACCGGGAACTGGAACACCTGGGCGATATTGCGCGCCTGCGGTGAAAGCTGGTTGACCGGCTTGCCGTCGAACAGCACCTCGCCGTGGGACGGTGTCAGCAGCCCGGAAATGATGTTGAGCAAGGTCGACTTGCCGCAGCCCGACGGCCCGAGCAAGGCGTAGGCCCCGCCCTGCTCCCACACATGCTCCAGCGCGTGCAGGGCATACTCCGCCTCGCTGGCGGGCTGGCGGCTGTAGCTGTGCGCCAGTTGGCGCAGGCGGATCTCGGCCATCATCCTCTCCTTGCCTGGCGCAGCCCCGGGGCCTGCACCAGCGCCCCGGCGCTGTCGAACACGAACAACTTGTGGGTGGGGATGAACACGCGGATCGGTGTGTCCACCTGGTATTCGTGCACCCCTGGCAGGTGCAGGATCATGCGCCAGTGTTCGTTGCGCACATGCAGGAAGGTCTCTGAACCACTGATCTCGGCCAGCTCCACCAGCACAGACAATTCCAGGTCGTCGTCGTGTGCCGGCACCAGGCTGATGTGGCTGGGCCGCACGCCAAAGCGGTAGTCACCTTCGGCAAGCGGCTGCAAGTCGGCATTACGGGCAAAGTGCACGGCCTGGGCCAGGCTCACATCGTTGCCGCTGATACGGCCAGGCACCAGGTTGATCGGTGGCTCGGAAAACAGCTCGGCGGCCAGCACGCTGCCCGGGCGCTGGTAGACCTCGGCGGTAGGCCCGCTCTGGACGATACGGCCCTCATGCACCAGGGTGGTGGTGCCGCCCAGAGCCAGAGCCTCGTTGGGCTCGGTGGTGGCATACACGGCAATGCAGTGGCGCGCCGCGAACAGTTCGCGCAGCTCCTGGCGCAGGCCCTCGCGCAGCTTGTAGTCGAGGTTGACCAGTGGCTCGTCGAACAGGATCAGCGAGGCATCCTTGACCAGCGCCCGGGCCATTGCCGTGCGTTGTTGCTGGCCACCGGACAGCTCCAGCGGCAGGCGCTGCAAATAGGCTTCGATGCGCAGCATTTCGGCGGTTTCCTGCACTCGTCGGCGAATCTGGGGCTCGTCCATGCGTGCCTGACGCAGCGGCGACGCAATGTTCTCGTACACGCTGAGGTTCGGGTAGTTGATGAACTGCTGATACACCATCGAAACATTGCGCTGGCGCACCGGCACGCCAGTCACGTCCTGGCCATCCATCAGCACCCGCCCACGGTCCGGGCGATCGAGCCCGGCCATCAGGCGCATCAGGCTGGTCTTGCCAGCCAGGGTGCGGCCCAGCAGCACGTTGAACGAGCCGGGTTCGAAACGCAGCGAGGCATCGACGATCCAGGCCTGGTTGTCGACACTGCGACTGACCTGTTCCAGCACCAGGGACATGGCGTGGCCTTCTTGTGGTTTTTGTGTGCTGGGCACAGCCAGTTTCGTGCCAGTTGCGCCGCGACCGTCTGGCCCGGGGCCTGGCCGGCAACACTGGCCAATCGCAGGTTCACAAGTGAACACAAGCACTGAACAACTGAACACTTGCCGGTTTGACATTGAACAACCGTGCACGACACTGAACAGCGGTCGGCCCCATGACAACAATCACACAGGACAGGCCCATGGCCGCATCCGCTTCGCCCCATGCCCAACTGATCCAGGCCTCCTGGGCCCGCTGCCGCGACCACGGCCTGCAACCCCAGCATGCCCCGGACTTCGACTGCCTGACCCGCACCGAGCTGAACGCCCTGCTGGAGCAGCGCCAGGCCCTGCTGCGCCTGACCCGCGAAGCGGTGCTGCCGCAATATGCGCACCTGCTGGGCAATGCCAGCTACCTGGTGATGCTGGCCGATGCCAGCGGCTGCCTGCTCGACAGCTGGGGCTCGCGGCGCTTCATCGAACCGCGCCAGCAGCATGGCTTCATCGCTGGTGCCCATTGGCACGAGCGCGGTGTCGGCACCAATGCGCTGGGCACCGCGTTGGTTTGCGCCGAGGCGATCCACGTGGGCCAGGACGAGCACTTCCTGCGCCAGAACCGCTACATGTCCAGCGCCGCCGCGCCGCTGTTCGACGCCGAGCGGCAGCTGGTCGGGGTGCTAGATGTAGCCAGCGACGGCTACCTGCCCGCCAGCCAGACCCTGGGCCTGGTACGCATGATGGGCCAGAGCCTGGAGAACCGCCTGATCCTCGCCGAGCACGCCGACCGGCACGCTCAGCTGATCTTCAACAGCGCCTCCGACAACCTCGACAGCCCCTGGGCCGGCCTGCTGGTGTTCGATGAGCACGGGCAGGTGCTGGCCGCCAATCACCGGGCAGACACCCTGCTCGGGTGCAACCCGCTGCTGCAGAACATCGCGCAACTGTTCCAGTTGCCCGTGCAACAACTGCTCAACCATCCCCGGCAACAACCCTTTGCCCTGCAAGCCACTGGGCGCAACCGCTTTCATTGCCAGTGGCAGCCGCCGCGCGAGGCCCCCGGCCGCCCCGCCGCCTGCAGCGCCGATCCACGCCTGGAAAAGGCCCTGGCACAGGCCGGCCTGCTGCTGGAAAAGGACATCCCGGTGCTGGTGCAGGGGGAGACCGGCGTAGGCAAGGAGGTATTCGTCGATACCCTGCACCGGGCCAGCAGCCGGGCCAGCCAGCCGCTGATCGCGGTCAACTGCGCGGCGATCCCGGCCGAGTTGGTGGAGTCGGAACTGTTCGGCTACGACAAGGGCGCATTCACCGGCGCCCACCAGAAGGGCAACCCAGGGCTGATTCGCAAGGCCCACCACGGCATCCTGTTCCTCGACGAAATCGGCGATATGCCACTGCCCACCCAAGCCCGCCTGCTGCGCGTGCTGCAGACGCGCAGTATTCAGCCGTTGGGCAGCGGCGAACCGGTGGCGGTGGATATTCGCGTGGTGTCGGCGAGCAACCGCGACCTGGCCGAAGAAGTGCGCGCCGGGCGCTTTCGCCAGGACCTGTATTACCGCATCGCCGGGCTGGCAGTGGTGTTACCGCCTCTGCGCGAGCGCAGTGACCGCCGGCAACTTATCGAGCAGGTGCATGCACGCTACCGCGACCCCGGGCAGCCTGCGCGGCTGCCTGCGGCCATTATCGAACTGCTCGATCAGCACCCCTGGCCGGGGAACATGCGTGAACTGGTGAGTGTGCTGCAGGTGGCGCTGGCCTTGGCGGGTAATGGACCGGTTGGCGTCGAGCACCTGCCTGCAGGATTTCTGGCCGAGTTGCAGGCCCCCGTGCTGCTTGCCACTGAGGAAGCGGACCTGCACGCGCTGGTGGAGCAAGCCAACGGCAACCTGTCGGCGGTGGCGCGCGGGCTTGGGATCAGCCGCACCACGCTGTACAAGCGGTTGCGTGAGCGATGATTGCCTTTGCCTGTGCTGGCCTCATCGCCGGCAAGCCAGCTCCCACAAGGGAATGTGCCACGCTCTCGAGCATTGTTCCCTGTGCGACAGCGCAGCCCAAAGGACTGGGCAATCTCCCACAGGTACAGCGCCGCTCTCAAGGCCTGTGATATCCCTGTGGGAGCCGGCTTGCCGGCGATAGGGCCGGCCCAGGCAGCCACAGCCGATTCGGCTGCCAGCGCAGCGAAATCAGCCAAAGCCGCTGCCGCCACAACCCATTACAGCCAGCTTTACCTCCCCACCCGCCGCACAATGAAACCAGAACCCACTCTGGAAGCGTCGACCGCAGGGAGACCCCTCATGACCCGCTATATCGATGTGCAAGACCTGGCCCGCCTGGTCAACCGCAAAGGCCTGCCCACGTGCCTGCTGGAAATGGCCGAGTACATCCGCCAGGACTACCTGCGCTGGCCCGCCTTCGAAAAATGCGCTCGGGTGGCCAACCATTCGGCGGACGGCGTGATCGAGCTGATGCCAATCTCGGACGCCAGCCGCTACGCCTTCAAGTACGTCAACGGCCATCCGAAGAACACTCGCCATGGCCTGCCCACGGTAATGGCCTTCGGCGCCCTGGCGAGCGTCGATAACGGTGCACCGTTGCTGCTCAGTGAAATGACCCTGACCACCGCCATCCGCACTGCGGCCACTTCGGCCCTTGCCGCCCGCTACCTGGCGCGCGAAGACAGCCGCAGCATGGCGTTGATCGGCAATGGCTCGCAGAGCGAGTTCCAAGCCATCGCCTTCAATGCCCTGCTGGGCATCGATGAAATCCGCCTGTACGACATCGACCCGGCCGCCTCGGCCAAGCTGGTCGCCAACCTGACCAACCGCCCCGGCCTCAAGCTGAGCATCGCCAGCTCCGTGGCCGAAGCGGTGCGCGGGGCAGATATCGTCACGACGGTGACCGCCGACAAGGCCTGCGCCACCATTCTCACCCCGGAGATGATCGAGCCGGGCATGCACCTGAATGCAGTGGGGGGTGACTGCCCGGGCAAGACCGAGCTGCACCGGGCGATTGTCGAGCGGGCCCGGGTGATCGTCGAGTACGAACCGCAGAGCCGGGTGGAAGGCGAGATCCAGCAGATGCCGGCGGACTCGCCTGTGACCGAGTTCTGGCGTGTGGTTGCCGGGGAAGCCAAGGGGCGTGAGCGCGCCGAACAGGTGACGCTGTTCGACTCGGTGGGGTTTGCTCTGGAGGATTACTCGGCCTTGCGCTATGTGCTGGATACGGCGCAGGCAATGGGTATCGGCACGGACATCGGGCTGGTGCCGGTGCTGGAGGATCCGAAGGATTTGTATGGGCTGTTGCAGCCGCGGGTGGTGGAGTTGCGGGCGGTGCCCAAGGCTGGTTCTGTCTGCGCCTGATGGATCCTGGGGCTGCTGCGCAGCCCATCGCGACACAAGGCCGCTCCTGCACAAGGACCGCGTATCCCTTGTGAGAGCGGCCTTGTGTCGCGATGGGCCGCGCAGCGGCCCCCTTTACCGCCTAACCTGTCCCATGCCCTCTTCCGAACGAAGCCCAAGCGCATGGACACCAAGGACGCCAACGCCCACCCCCTGGACCGCATCGACGAAGCGATCATCGACATCCTGCGCCATGACGGCCGCATCACCTTCGAAAAACTTTCCAGCCTCGTCCACCTCACCCCGCGCCCCTGCCTGGAGCGTGTGCGCAAGCTGGAGCGCCGTGGCGTGATCCGCGGCTACGGGGCGATCATCGACCTGCAGAAGGTCGCGCCCGGGGTGTCGCTGCTGGTACTGGTCGCCCTGTCCAACCAAAGCGGGCGTGCCGCGCAGAAGGCCTTCGAAGCCACCCTGCGCAACTGCCCGGAAGTGCACGAATGCCAGCTGATCAGCGGCCACTTCGACTACAGCCTGCGCCTGCGCTGCCGCGACATGGAACACTACCGGCTGCTCAGCGAAAGCTGGATGAACGACGACACTCTGCACATCGACAAACTGGTCGCGCATCCGGTGCTGGCCGAGGTCAAGCCGATGGCTCGCTGACGCGCGCTCAACAGTCGCGCGATGCGCCGGGCGCGGATTTTTCCAGGTCACCCGCATAATGCAAATAACCATTGCGAATCATGGGGTTATCGAAAACATCGGAGTCGGCATGGCGCTTGGCAAGCTGATTGCAGCGGTGCTCGAGGCACTGGTCAAAGCCTGATCTGATTCATGTGCGCAAGCGGTTCGCCGCTGCGATTGGCCTGCGAACGGCCACAGTGCGGCCGGATCCAGGCAGACGCACCGAATTAGAGCGAGGCAGGCTGGATTGCCCCACAACTGGTCAGACCGGTAAGGCCAAAAATCCTTGCAATGTCGGATTTTTCGCGCTTTCATGGCTTCGCGCTGAACAAACCGGTAAGACCACAATAATTAAGTCCTGCGCTCTTTTGCCCCGTGCGGCTACCGAAGCAAGGACACCGATCAGAGATCCCTCCCATGCTCAAATGGTGCTCGCGTTCGATCTTCCTTCAAGTCGTGCTGGGCCTTGCCCTCGGCATCGCCTGCGGTCTCAGCTTCCCCGACCTCTCCCTGCAACTCAAACCCCTTGGCGACGGCTTCATCAAGCTGATCAAGATGCTCATCGGCCTGATCGTGTTCTGCGTGGTGGTCAGCGGTATCTCGGGCGCCGGCGACCTGAAAAAGGTCGGGCGTATCGGCCTGAAGTCGGTGATCTACTTCGAAGTGCTGACCACCCTGGCGCTGGTGATCGGCCTGGTGTTCGCCTTCACCAGCGGCATCGGCAGCGGGGCCAACATCCACCTGGACCAACTGTCCAGCGCCGACGCCAGCAGCCTGGCCGAGCGCGGCCAGCACATCCACGGTGCCACGGCGTTCTTCATGGACCTGATCCCCACCTCGGTGATCGGCGCCTTTGCCGACAACAACATCCTCCAGGTACTGCTGTTCTCGGTACTGTTCGGCAGCGCGCTGAACCTGGTGGGCGACTCGGCAGCCGGCATCTCGCGGCTGATCAACGAACTGAGCCATGTGATCTTCCGCATCATGGGCATGATCGTGCGCCTGGCACCGATCGGCGTGTTCGGCGCCATCGCCTTCACCACCAGCAAGTACGGCCTGGAATCGCTGCAACACCTGGGCGGGCTGGTGGCGCTGTTCTACCTGACCTGTGCCGGCTTCGTACTGATCGTGCTGGGCACGGTCATGCGCCTGTCGGGCCTGAAGCTGCTGCCACTGATCAAATACCTGCGTGAAGAGCTGACCATCGTGCTGGGCACCGCCTCGTCCGACGCCGTACTGCCACAGATCATGCGCAAGCTCGAGCACCTGGGCATCGGCAGTTCCACCGTCGGCCTGGTGATCCCCACCGGTTATTCGTTCAACCTCGATGGTTTCTCCATCTACCTGACCCTGGCCATCGTGTTCATCGCCAACGCCACCGGCACGCCACTGGCAATGACCGACCTGCTGACCATCCTGCTGGTGTCGCTGGTGACTTCCAAGGGCGCTCACGGCATCCCAGGCTCGGCGCTGGTGATCCTCGCCGCTACCCTGACTGCCGTGCCGGCGATCCCGGTGGTCGGCCTGGTACTGGTGCTGGCGGTGGACTGGTTCATGGGCATCGGCCGGGCGCTGACCAACCTGATCGGCAACTGCGTGGCCACCGTGGCCATTGCCCGCTGGGAGAAGGACATCGACCTGGAACGCGCGCACAACGTGCTCGATGGCAAACCCGGCTTCGCCCCCACGCCACGCAAGCAGCCCAACCCCCATCAACAGGAATTCTGAGCGAACGCGGCCGGCACTGATGCCGGCCCTTCCAGGAGCGAACCGTGATCAGCTCATCTACCGTCGTCAACTCAGTGGTGGAAAAACTGCGCCAGGCCCTCGCCCGGGGCCAATGGCGTACCGGCGACATGCTGCCAGGCCAGCGCGAGCTGGCCGAACAACTGGGTATCAGCCGTCCCAGCCTGCGCGAAGCGGTGACCGTGCTGGAAACCCTGGGCCTGGTGCGCTCGCTGCCGGGCAAGGGCGTACTGGTGCTGGATGCCGATGCCGCCGCCCAGGAACCGGGCCAGGACACCAGCGCCGCAGCCAGCCTGGCCGACGTGCTGGAGCTGCGCTACACACTTGAGCCTTTCATCGTCGGCCTGGTGGCGCAGTCGGCCAACAGCCAGGACATCGGCCAGCTGCGCCTGACCCTGATGGACATGCGTGAAGCGCTGGAGGCAGATGACAGCGAAGCCGGCGTCAGGGCCTACATCGCCTTCCATGAAGCGCTGTTCGCCCTGACCACCAACCCGATCTTCCAGAGCGTGGTGCAACAGACCGGCAATGCCCTCAAGCAGAGCGCCGACATGCTGCGCAATTCGCCAGAGCACCTGGCCGCGCGGCTGAAGGAAAACGAAGCGGTGGTGCGCGCCATACGTGAGCGCAGCAGCGCCCAGGCCAGTGCCCAGATGCGCCAGCACATCCTGGCCGAAGGGTTGCGCATGGGCATCCCGTTGAATATCCCGGACGAACACCAGCATCCATGACCCCAGGAGAGCGACCATGAACGCCGCCCGTCACTTGCCGGCCCTGCTAGCGGCCGGCGAAACCCGCCTGTCGGCCGAGCAGATCTACCCGCGGCTGTTCGATGCCATTCTCGAACAGCGCCTGCCACCTGGCAGCCTGTTGCCCGAACAGGCGCTGGGCCATGCCTTTGGCGTCAGCCGTACAGTGATCCGCCGTGTGCTCGGGCGCCTGTCCGACCAGCAGGTGGTGGTGCAGCGCCCCAGCCACACTGCGCATCTGGCCGCGCCCGACCCGGAGCAGGCACGCCAGGTGCTCAGCGCCCGGCGCCTGGCCGAAACCACGCTGATCACCCTGGCCGCGCAACGCGCCCGGCCGGCGCAGGTTCGCCAGCTGCGGCAACTGGTGGAGCGCGAGCGCCAGCACCATGAAAGTGGCGAGCGTTGTGCGGCGATCCGCCTGGGCGGCGAGTTTCACCTGAAGCTGGCGCAGGTGGCCGCCAATGCGCCACTGGCTAGGTTCCTCAACGGCCTGGTGCCGATGACCTCGCTGATCATCGCCCGCTACGAGTCGCCATGTTGCGACCACTGCGCGTGGCAGGAACACGCGGCGATCATCGATGCCGTGGAGCGCGGCGATGCAGAGGCGGCGCTGGAGCTGATGCACAAGCATCTCGACCGCCTGGAAGAAAAGCTCGACCTGGAATAATCGGGGACGCTGCGCGTCCCATCGCCGGCAAGCCAGCTCCCACAGGTTTCGCGCTGTTCCCGAGGTCATCGCGGTCCCTGTGGGAGCTGGCTTGTCGTGGCGACGAACCGCGTCGATGGGCTGCACGGCAGCTCTTCACTCCCCACCCTATACTCCGAGAACCACCCCAGCCTCGACCAGGGAGGCGGTCGCGTGAGCACTCGAGTCCTCCTGCTGCTGTGCCTGCTGCTGGCCCTGGCGGGCTGCGCAGGCAAGCCCGCACCTATCCCCCAGGCACCGGTAGTGCTCACCTCCGCCGCCTGGCAACGCATCGATCAGGACCTGATCGAAGCCTCGGTTGGCGCCACCGGCTCGGCCAACGACTATGCCCGGCGCTCCATGCGAGTATGGAAGGAACAGGTACAGCAGCGCACCGAAAGCGACTTCATCCCCTGGTTTACCGGCTACTGGACCCAGCAGTGGCTGACCCTCAAGGTAGCCTGGTACAAGATCGACAGCGGTGAAGGACGGGAACCGGCGGAAAAGCGCCTGGCGCTGTACCTGCAGGAGCAGTACCACAAGCGGGTTATCGAACCGGTGGCCGAGCAGATCAACCCCGAAGGCATTCGCGACCGCGCCAGCGAGCTGTACCTGCAACTGCTCGGCCAGCAGCTGCCGGCTATCATCAGCCGCTACAACGCCCCCCCCGAGCAGTTCAGCCAGCGCCTCAACCGCATTCCCGCCATCGCCCTGGGGCCGCCGGATGCACGCAATGCCAGCCTGTACCAATTGCTGCGGGCCAAGTCGCTGGCGCAGCAACCGGCCTGGCAAGCCATGCGCCAGCACTTGCACCAACAGGCCAGCAAAGGCCCCGGGAAGACCGATGTCGGGCTGAATTCGGTGGCCAACCAGGCCAGTGAAAAGCTTGGCGCTACCCTGGCTCCGCGCGGCATCGCCAGTGCCGTGGCGTCGGCGGTAGGCAAGGTGGCGGGGGCGATGATTTCGATTGCGGCGGCCGGTTACGGGATGATGACCCATGACCGTGAACACCCGCAGATGGTCGAGCAGTTGCGGGTGATCCTCAACGTGGCGCTGAACCAGGAATGGCAGGAGCTGATGGAGAACCGCCAGAGCGGGGCCATGGCAGGGGTGTACTACCTGTCGGGGCAGGTCGAGGACAGCTTGCTGGCCAGTGCGCCGAGGACGGAGGAACAACCGGTCGAGCAGCAGGTGAAGCAGCAGCAGGAGCCTTTGATCATTCGGCTGCCACCTTAGTGGTTGACTGTTCCGTCCTCTTCGCAGCACAAGGCTGCTCCTACAGCGACCGCACCGGCCTGAAGGTTGTGCGGTCGCTGTAGGACAGCCTTGTGCTGCGACGGAACAGGTTGAATCAGGCTGCTGCCATTGCCGAACTGGGCAAGCCAAAGACCCGGTCGAACGCCCAGTTGTAGGCAAAGGTGTAGCACGGCACCAGCACGATGAACGCCATGTCCACCAGCAACGCCTCCAGCAATGTCATGTCCAGCCACCAGGCAATCAGCGGGATCAGGTACACCACCAGGGTCAGCTGGAAGCCGATGGCATGCGCCACCCGCCGTGCCACACTGCGCCCGCGTTTGGCCTGGCGGCTCTCCCACCACTCGAACAAGGTGTTGTAGATCAGGTTCCAGAGCATGGCGATGGTAGTGATCATCACAGCCAGAGGCCCGGTATGCGACGCCTGGGTGTCCGACAGGTAGGCCAGCCCGAGGGTCGACATGCACAGCCCGATCAGTTCATAGAAAGTCACGTAGACCAGTTTGCGTTTGATTCCCTGCACCCGGGTTGCCTCCAATGACAAAAGCGATGGGGCGCGATCATGCTTCATCGTGCTTGACAGCAAAAGTCAGCAGCTGTCAGATCTACTGACAGGAGGCTGCCATGAACTTTTCCAGTGACAATATCCAGCTGTTTCTCGCCGTACTCGACCGTGGTTCGTTCTCCGCGGCCGCGCGCGCCCTGCAGCGGGTGCCTTCGGCCGTGAGCATGGCCATCGGCAACCTCGAGGCCGAACTAGGCTACACCCTGTTCGAGCGCGGCCCCCGCGAAGTCCGCCCGACCGCCCAGGCCATGGCGCTGGAACCCCATGCCCGGCTGATCGCCGAGCAGCTGGGGTTGCTGCAGGTGCATGCCCTGGAGCTGTCGCAGGGGCTGGAGAGCAGCCTGACCCTGGCCGTGGTGCCGGACATCGACCACAGCCCGCTGCTGGCGGCCATCGCCTGCCTGGGTGAGCGGCACCCGCTGCTTGACATCGCCCTGCTCAGCGCTCCGCAGGAAGAGGCCATGCACCTGCTCGACAGCGGCCGCGTCGACCTATGCGTGGCCTTTGCCGGGCTGCAGGTCGATGCCCGTCGCGGCTTCCAGCACATCGGCATGGAGTCGCTGGTAGCCACCCTGTCCCCCACCCATCCGGCCTTGCGCGGGGGGCGAATCCACTACCTCGAAGACCTGACCCGGGTACGCCAGATCCTGGTACGCAGCCGTGACCTGCCGCTGGCCGACCCACGCCCGCTGATAGGCGCAACGCACTGGTCAACCGACAGTTTCGACCTCGCCCTGCAGATGGTGGAGGCCGGCCTGGGCTGGGGCGACCTGCCGCTATCGCGGGTCGCGCCACTGCTGGCCAGCGGGCGCCTGGTGCGCCTGGATTTTCGCAACACCTGCAACGAGCTGCAGTTGCCGGTACACATCTTCTGGCGCAGGCAGCAACCGTTGCAGCAGGCTGCACGCCTGTTGATCGAGAATTTGTGTAGCCGGTGAATGCCGTCCGTCGAAACGACCGTAAGAAATTTCTGTAAGCACTTCAGTCTTTTACCCCTTGAGCCGATATCCCGGTCGATAGGTTCCGCAATGCGTCATGAGCGCGCTGCGCCCTCCCCTCATTGGCCCAAGGTCTCGAAACATGAACCTGAAATTTCGCCACAAGATCCTGCTCAGCGCCTGCGGCGTCGTGGTCCTGGCATTTGCCCTGTTCACGCTCTACAACGACTACCTGCAACGCAACACCATTCGCCAGAACATAGAAGCTTCGGTGCAGCAGTCCGGTGCACTGACCGCCAGCAGCGTGCAGAACTGGATGAGCGGACGCATCCTGGTACTGGAAAACCTGGCTCAGGACATCGCCCAGCAAGGCGCCGGTGACACCCTGCCCGGGCTGATCGAGCAGCCGTCCTACACGCGCAATTTCCTGTTCACCTACCTGGGCCAGGCCAACGGTGTGTTCACCCAGCGCCCCGATACGCAGATGCCCGCCGGTTACGACCCACGTCAGCGCCCGTGGTACGGCGCCGCGGCCAGCGCCGGGCAGACCGTGCT
This sequence comes from Pseudomonas sp. B10(2017), assembly GCF_002113295.1. Classification (NCBI taxonomy): domain Bacteria; kingdom Pseudomonadati; phylum Pseudomonadota; class Gammaproteobacteria; order Pseudomonadales; family Pseudomonadaceae; genus Pseudomonas; species Pseudomonas sp. B10(2017). Next base: position 14,891 of record NZ_NEJU01000005.1, on the reverse strand, counting down.
GACTGCCCCGTACCAGGGCGCTGTCGGCGGCCTGATGGTAACCATCGCCACGCCGGTGAAAAGCAAGGGCAATGGCGAGTTGATCGGTGTGGTCGGCGGTGACGTCACCCTCGATACCCTGGTCGAGATCATCAACTCGGTCGATTTCGGCGGCATCGGCCACGCCTTCCTGGCCGACAGCAATGGCCAGGTGATCGTCAGCCCCGACAAAGACCAGGTGATGAAGAACCTCAAGGACATCTACCCCGGCAGCAACCTGCAAGTCGCCGCCGGCATGCAGGATGTCACCCTCAATGGCCAGGACCGCATCATCTCCTTCGCCCCGGTAGCCGGCCTGCCCTCGGCACAGTGGTACATCGGCCTGTCGATCGACAAGGACAAGGCCTACGCCGCGCTCAGCCAGTTCCGCACCTCGGCGATCATCGCCATGCTGATCGCCGTGGCTGCCATCGCCGGCCTGCTCGGCCTGCTGATCCCGGTGCTGATGAGCCCGCTGACCACCATGGGCCGCGCCATGCGCGACATCGCCGAGGGCGAAGGTGACCTTACCCGCCGCCTGACTGTGCAGAACAAGGACGAGTTCGGCGAGCTGGCCACTTCGTTCAACCGCTTCGTCGAGCGTATTCATGCCTCGATCAGCGAAGTGTCCTCGGCAACCCGCCTGGTGCACGACCTGTCGGAAAAGGTGATGAACGCCTCCAATGCGTCGATCATCGGCTCCGAAGAGCAAAGCATGCGCACCAATAGCGTGGCCGCAGCGATCAACGAGCTGGGGGCTGCCACCCAGGAAATCGCCCGTAACGCCGCCGATGCCTCGCAGCATGCCAGCGGTGCCAGCGAGCAGGCCCACGGTGGCCGTGAAGTGGTCGAAGAAGCGATCAGCGCCATGACCGCCCTGTCGCAGCGCATCAGCGAGTCCTGTGCGCAAATCGAAACGCTCAACGCCAGCACTGACGAAATCGGCAAGATCCTCGACGTGATCAAGGGCATCTCGCAGCAGACCAACCTGCTGGCGCTGAACGCCGCCATCGAAGCGGCCCGTGCAGGTGAGGCCGGCCGTGGCTTTGCCGTGGTGGCCGACGAGGTACGCAACCTGGCGCACCGCACCCAGGAATCTGCGGAAGAAATCCACCGCATGATCACCAGCCTGCAGGTAGGCTCGCGCGAAGCGGTGCACACCATGAACACCAGCCAGGTTTCCAGCGAGCAGACCGTGCAGGTGGCCAACCAGGCCGGCGAGCGCCTGGCCAGCGTGACCCAGCGCATTGGCGAGATCGATGGCATGAACCAGTCGGTGGCTACCGCTACTGAAGAGCAGACCGCCGTGGTCGAGAGCCTCAACCTGGACATCACCCAGATCAACGCCCTGAACCAGCAAGGGGTGGAGAACCTCAACGAGACCCTGCGCCATTGCGACCAACTGGCCCAGCAGGCCGGGCGCCTGAAGCAGCTGGTAGGCAGCTTCAGGATCTGATGGCCCAGGGGGGCGCTCTGCGCCCCAATCGCGACGCAAGGCCGCTCCCACAGGTGCCATGCGATCCTTGTGGGAGCGGCCTTGTGTCGCGATCGGGCTGCGCAGCAGCCCCCTACGCCACCGCCGCTTTAACCACTTTGCTCCGCCGCACCCAGGCCAACAGCACCGCCGCCATCAGAACGAAGCCCAGGTAGCCGAACACCGGGTACACCTCACCCACCAGGCTGATGAACCCCACCAGGCTGCAACCGAACGCCACCACCCCGGTCACCACCGAGCCCCAGCGAAACTTCGCCGTACCCGACGGCATCAGCCGCGCGAGGAAGGAAAACAAGGTACCCACGGCGGTGTTGACGATCATGCCGAAGATGATCAGGCACATCACCAGCCCCAGCAGTGGCGATACTTCGTTGGCGATCGACAGCATCGGCATCGGCAGGTCAGCCACGCTGTCCAGGCGCGACAACAGCCCGGCACTCATCACCAGCATCAGCCCGCCCAATGCTGCACCACCAAGCAGCCCACCCCATACTGCCGTTCTCTCGCCCTTGGCCGAGCCGCCCAGGATGGCCAGGATCGGCGCGCCGGCAACGATGTTGTACGACACGTACAGCAACGCCCCCAGCAGCCAGTGACGAGTGCCCGCTTGTTGCTGGCTGGCCAGGTGGTCAAGCTGGGCGAAGCTCTGCTCCCGGCTGAACACGGCGTACAACGCGATCGCCGATGCCACCAGGATCAGCAACGGGGTGATGGCGCCAATGACGAGGATCACCTTGCGCACGTCCAGGCACACGATGCCCACCACCACCAGTGTCACCAGCACGCTGCCGGTCAGCGCCGGGATACCGAACTGCTGCTCCAGCAGGGCACCACCACCGGCCAGCATGACCACGGTGACGGCAAACATGAAAAAGGTGATCAGCCAGTCGACGAACAGGCCCAGGTGACGGCCGCAGATGGCCTGGATCACATCCTTGTGCGAGGTGGCCTGCTGGCGATTGCCCAGCCCCGCCAGGGCCATGCCGAGGAGGGTGAACAAGGCTGCACTGACCAGTGCACCGGCCAACCCCCATACGCCAAAATCGACAAAGAACAACAACAGTTCCCGCCCCGAAGCGAACCCCGCCCCCACGATCACGCCGACAAATGCGCCTGCAATCTTCAGCTGCTCTTGCATGTGAACCTCTGGATTTATTGTTGTTGTCTCAGTGCCACCACATCGCTTTTGTGGGAGCGGCCTTGTGTCGCGAAAGGGCCGCAGAGCGGCCCCCGGCGATCTGTGCAGCAATGCAGAAATCCTGGGGCCGCTCCGCGCCCCTTTCGCGACACAAGGCCGCTCCCACATGGGCGATTTGTTCGGTCAAAAATCTCCGACAAACGCCTGCACTTCGATCTCCACATCCACCCCCAGCGCCAATGCCGAGGCCACGGTCGAACGCACCGGCAGCGCTGCGCCGAAGAACTCCTTGTACACCTCGTTGAAGCCGGCGAAGTGGCTCATGTCCGACAGCCACACCGTGGCCTTGACCACCTGGTCGAAACCCGCGCCGCAGGCCGCCAGGCTTTCGCCGATGCGCTCGCAGGCGGCGCGGGTCTGGGTCTGGATGTCACCGCGCACCACTTCACCGCCGGCACTCATCGGCACCTGGCCGGACAGGAACAGAAAGCCGCCGGCTTTAACCGCACGGGAGAACGGGAACGGCAGGCTGCTGGGGAAACGCTGGATATCATTGCTCATGGGATGCTCCTTTCAGGATTGCTGGAAACGTGCCGGGGACAGGCGCTCGGGCACCACCCCCTGGCTGACAAGGCCAGGACACAGAGGCTGGCCCAGCAGCAGGTCGGCAGCCAGGCGCGAAGCGCCCGCAGCCGACTGGATGCCATAGCCACCTTGTGCCGCCAGCCAGAAGAACGCTGGCGCATGCACATCGAAACCGATCACCAGGTCGCCGTCGGCGACGAACGAGCGCAGCCCGGCCCAGGTGTGGCTCGGCCGGCGGATCGCCAGGGTGGTCATGGCTTCGATGTTGTAGATGCCCAAAGCCACGTCGAGCTCCTCGGGCGCGGCGTCCTGGGGTTCGACCGGGTCGGCATTGGCCGGCGAACCCAGCAGCTGGCCGGCGTCGGGCTTGAAGTAGAAGCTTTCGTCTACGCCGATTACCGCCGGCCAGCGGGCGAAGTCCTGGTCCTCCGGGCCGGGGAAAGTGAAGGCACTACGCCGACAGGGTTGCAGGCCGATACGCGCCACTCCACATTGCTCGGCCACATGGTCGGCCCAGGCACCAGCGGCATTGACCAGCTGGCGCGCCTGCACGCGGCTGCCATCGCCCAGTTCCACCTGCCACAGGTCATCCAGGTACCAGGCCTGAATCAGCTCGGCGTTGCAGCGCATTTCGCCGCCAGCGGCGCGATAGCCGCGCAAGAAACCCTGGTGCAAGGCATGCACGTCCAGGTCCATGGCACCCGCTTCAAGCACCGCGCCGGCCAGGTTCTCGCCACGCAGGCTCGGTACCAGGGCCAGGGCCGCGTCGCGGTCGAGCAGGCTGACCTCGGTGCCGTTGGCCAGGTTCTGCGCGTGGGTCTGCTCGAGCAGCGCGCGCTGCTCCAGGTTGGCGACGTACAGGCAGCCGCGCGGTTCCAGCAATGGGTGCTCGCAGAACCCTTGCGGTGGTGCTTCGTAGAAGCCTCGGCTGGCACGGGTCAGCGCCTGGATCTGCGGGGTGCCGTAGGCCTCCATGAACATGGCTGCCGAACGCCCGGTGGAATGGTAGCCAGGCTGTGCCTCGCGCTCGAGCAACAACACCTTCTGCCGGCCGGCCAGGCGATAACCCAAGGAAGCACCGGCAATACCGGCGCCGATGATCAGGGTGTCGTAGATCAGGGTCATGCACGCTCCTGTCAGGCAATTATCATTTATGAGAATTCTAATATATGAGAATTTACGAATACGCAAGGGTCCAAGGTAAGATGCCCGACCAACGCTGCATGCCGAGACCCCCGAATGCCCGCTGCCCTCCCCCTGCTGGACCGTGCCGTAGTCGGCCAGCGCCTGCGCCAGGTGCGCAAGGCCCGCCAGATGACCCTCAAGCAATTGTCCGAAGCCAGTGGCGTACCGGTGTCCACCTTGTCGAAGATGGAACTGGCGCAGGTCTCGGTCAGCTACGAAAAGCTCGCCGCCGCCGCCCGGGCGCTGAATGTCGACATTGCCCAGCTTTTGCGCGCCAGCGGAACGGTCACGGCGCCTGTGCCGGTGACCGTGGTGGTCGACTCATTGCCGGCGGCGGCGGGTTACTCGACCGGCACCTATGACTACCACCCGATCGCCGGCGATTTCCCCGAACGGCGCATGACACCCGCCTACGCCCGCATCATCGCCCGTGAACGCGGCCAGTTCGACGATTTTATCCGCCACCCCGGGCAAGAGTTCGCGTTGGTGCTGAGCGGTCGGGTTCGTATCGAGTTCGAAACCGGCGAAGCGGTGAGCATCGGGCCGCAGGAAACGGCGTATTTCGACAGCCAGGTGGGGCATATCTACCTGTCGGAGAGTGACGATGGGGCAGATGCGCATGTGATGGTGGTGATGACTGATCGCTGACCCGGTGCTGCCTGCCAGGGCCCTCTCGCCGGCAAGCACTGCACAGGCCCTGAGGTTGATGCGGTCGGTGTGGGAGCCGGCTTGCCGGCGATAGGGCCCCGGCAGGCAGCACTCGGTTATAACCTAATAACGAACAAGTCTATTTGGCTATAAAAAAATCTATATGCTGGCTGCATCCGATAACGGGCAAAGTTGGGCAGTCGAGTAGCGTATGGATGTAGGTTCTTTCGGTTTCACCATTGCGGGCCTGGTCGTGGGTTTCATCGTCGGCATGACCGGCGTCGGCGGCGGCTCGCTGATGACCCCGATCCTGTTGTGGTTTGGCATCAGCCCGGCGACCGCCGTCGGCACCGACCTGCTCTATGCCGCCATCACCAAGGCCAGTGGCGTCTGGGTGCATGCGCGCAACAAGAACGTCGACTGGAAGATCACCGGCCTGCTAAGCCTGGGCAGCGTGCCCGCAGCGGCGCTGACCCTGTGGTTCCTCAGCACCTTGCACACCGACACTTCGGCGCTCAACGCCGTCATCAAGCAAGGCCTGGCGGTGGTGCTGATCCTGACCGCGCTGGCCATCCTGTTCAAATCGCGCCTGCAGGCCTTTGCCAGCCGCCATGCCGGTGACCACTACCACCTCAGCGACCGCAGCCTGAACATCCTTACGGTGCTCACCGGCGTGGTGCTTGGGGTGATGGTCACCCTCACTTCCATCGGTGCTGGCGCACTGGGTACCGTGGCGCTGTTCCTGCTGTACCCGTTCCTGGTCACCCGCCGCCTTGTCGGTACCGAAATCGCCCACGCCGTGCCACTGACTCTGGTGGCGGGCCTGGGCCATGCGGGCATGGGCAACATGGACTGGTCGCTGCTGGGCTACCTGCTGCTTGGCTCGCTGCCAGGCATCTACCTGGGCAGCCACCTCACCGGGCGGATTTCCGACCGCGTGCTGCGTCCGTGCCTGGCGGCGATGCTGCTGCTGATCGGCTACAAACTGGCGTTCTGACCTTCAGCCCAGGCGCAGGCGCCACTGCCCGGTAAAGCTCAGCTCCAGGCGCGACAGCGGCAACACGTCGACCCGCTGGCTGGCACCCATCGGGCAGCCAAGTACCTGCACCAGCACGGCGCGCATGACCATCGGGTGGGTAACCGCCAGCCATTCGCCCGGCCTGTCGAAGGCCGCCAGCCAGGCAGCGATGCGCTGGCAAAGCACAGCGAACGACTCGCCCCCATGGACTTCACTGGCCGGGTCCTGAAGCCATTCGGCCAACGCCAGCGGTTGCTCGGCCTGCAGTTGCTTCAGCGTCAGCCCCTGCCAACGCCCCAGGTCGCAATCGGCCAAGGCCGGCTCGACCTGCACAGGCCTGGAAAACCACGCCGCCGTCTCGCAGGCTCGACGCTCTGGTGCAGCCAGCACCGGCACATCGGAAAGGTCAGCGAAAGGCGGCTGACCCAACGGCAGGATGCCGTCCTCGGCGCGGTGCAGGCGCCCGGTCTTCTGGGCCTGGGTCAGGGCATGGCACATCAGGGTCAGGCGGACGGCTTTCACCGGGTTTCTCTCGCGGCAGGTTGGGTCGCAAGGTTTAGCATGCCGTGGCGCTTTCTGCCGCAACAATATTGCACCGGCTGCGCCGACGATGGTGCCTGATCAGATCATCACCCGCATCAGTCCCCAAACCGGCACCGCTGCCACCAACCCCACCGCCAGCCGCGGCCAGTACGGCAGCAGCAATACCAGCAGCATCCCCGCCAGCGACATCGCGGCAAACCAGGCCACCGGCCCCATGGCCCAGCCCCAGGCTTGGATACACAGCACCAGACTGCCCAACAATGCCAGCCACCCGGCCGTGCGCAAGCCGACACGCAGCACCTGCGGGCAGGTGCGGTTCCATACCTGCTTGTAATGCCGCTCCAGCCCCTGGCACAGCCCCAGCATGCCAGCGTAGGCGAACAACACGCCGCCCATGACCCACATCATCATGCCCCGGCCTCCATACACCGCCCTGACCTGGCCTTCTGTGTCCCCCACTGAGCCTGCCATAAGCGCCAGACCAGCAGCCCGAGCAATACACCCAACACCAGAGCACAGGCCGCCACCCCCAGGCGCATGGCGTCGCCCAAGCCACCCAACGCACCCAGGCCAATGCACAGCAACGCGGTCAGCAGCAGTTGCTCGATCCAGGCTCTGCGTACCGGCCTGATACCGGCATGTAACAGCGCCAGCAGCCATACACCAAAGAACGCACGAACCTCCCAGCTCTCCCGCTGCGCCAGTTCCACCGGCAGCACGCGGCTGGCCCATAGCAACCCCACGCACGCCAACAACAGGCCACTGACGAAGCCCACGTTGCACACCTCCGCCACCCGGTACCAACGCCGCACCGCAGCCTCGGCGCTTGTGTACTTGCGCCCACGCTTCACGCAGAACAGCACCAGCCCGCTGGCGATCATCAGGCAACTGACCAGACCACAGACGAAATACAGCCAGCGCATCGGGTAGCCGCCAAACTGGGCGAAATGCAGGCCGGCCATGACCCGCTGGGTCAATGGCGCCGCGCGCCATTCGACGACGTCGCCGAGCAACTGCCCGCTGACACCATCGAAGACCATGGCCTGCCCCTTGGCCAAGGCAATGCGATTGCCCAGTCCGGGGCGTATTTCGATACGCGCCGCCGCCGTATTGGGATTGCGGATGTTCAGGCCACCAATCGGCCCCAGGCGCGCCTCGGCCTGGGCCAGCAATGGCGCCACATCGACCAGCGCGGCGGGTTGCCTGGCCAGGCCGCCAGGCTGCTCCAGACGGGCATTGCCCTGGGCCTGGAAGTAGGCACGGTTGCCGCCGGCGAACAGCGCATCGACCCCGGCCGGGATATAGATGAGCATGAAGATCACCAGGCCGGTGTAGGTGATCATCAGGTGGAACGGCAGCAACAGCACCGCGCTGGCGTTGTGGAAATCCAGCCACGAGCGCTGGCCCTTGTTCGGCCGAAAGGTGAAGAACTCCTTGAAGATCTTCTTGTGGATGACGATACCGGTGACCAGCGCCGCGAGCATCACCAGCGCCAGTGCGCCGACAACGAAGATGCCCCAGTTGCGTGGCAGATCTAGGGTGAAGTGGAAGCGGAAAAAGAAGTTGCCACCAACGCTGTCACGCACCTCGATGGCCTCGCCAGTGCGCGGGTCGAGTTGAACGACGGGGCCATGGCGACGCTCGCCCGTGGACACGCGCAACCCGGGCGAGCGCTCGCTCGGCAGGCTGATGCCCCAATTGCCAGCCTGCGGCTCGTGGGCCTGCAGGTAGGCAATGGCGCGCCGCGCGGCGTCGGCCTGGGGCACCTCGGTGGCCGGGATTTCCGGTTGCATCCAGTGGTCAAGTTCCTTGTCGAACACCGCCAGGGTGCCGGTGACGAAGATGGCGAACAGCAGCCAGCCGAAAATCAGCCCGGCCCAGGTGTGCAGCCAGGCCATCGATTGGGTGAAGCTGTTCTTCATGCCAGCCACCCCAGTGCTTGCGGCCAGAAGCCGATCAGGGCAAGCGGTACGGCCACAGCCAGCGGAGCCCAGGCACGCAGGGCATCACTGCAGGCGAAGGCCCAGAGGATTGCGGCGGTATAGAAAATGAAGGCCGGCAGGGTCGCGACGATGACCGCATCGGCGGCAGCCAGCGGCAGGATGCGGGCCAGGCAGGCGCTGGCGGCGTAGCTGAGGGCATAGCCGCCGAACAGTGCGGCACAGCTGCGGGAGAGGATCTGCAGCCAGGCGGGGGCTTTGATCATCGTGGGCTCCTTGGCGTTGCTCGGTAGCATCCGGGGCTGCTTTGCAGCCCATTCGCCGGCAAGCCAGCTCCCAGTTCGAAGACTGTGTGGTACCAGTGGGAGCTGGCTTGCCGGCGAATGGGCCGCAAAGCGGCCCCTTGGATCAGAAGTTGATGTTCAGCGCAGCGAACACCGCCCTGCCCGGCTGGTTATAGGTATTGGCGCCCGACGTGCTGGCGTTGCCGCCACGCAGGATCTGCTTGTCGAACACGTTGTTCACCCCCAACCGCACGTCGTAGTTGGCGTTGAACTTGTAACCGGCGCTCACGTCCACCAGGCCGTAGGCTTCCACGTCCTGTTGCGCGGTCTTGTCGTAGCCTTGCTGGGTGCGTTCGTTGAAGGTCGGCGACTTCTGCTTGCCGAAGTAGGTACCCGCCACCTGGAACGACAGCTTCTCGGTGACGCGCCAGTCGAGGGTGGTGTTGACGGTGTATTCCGGGATCACCGACAGCGGCTCGCCGGTCTCGCGGTTGTCGTTGTCGAGCATCCAGGTCAGGTTGGTGTTCCAGTCCAGGGCCGGGGTCAGCTCGATGAACAGGTTGCCTTCGAGACCTTCCACCCGCGCCTTGCCGGCGTTGTCCCACTGGGTCACGCGGCTGCCGGTGCCGATGGTGTACAAGACGTCGGTATCACCGACGATCTTGTTCTTGTAGTCGTTGCGAAAGTACGTGGCACTGCTGCGCCAGGTACCCCGGTCGTACATCAGGCCGATTTCCTTGTTGACGCTGATCTCGGGCTTGAGGTCGGCGTTGCCCTGCAGGTAGCAGCCACCGTTATTGGTCTGCTGCACGCTGCAACCGTTGCCGCGGCTGTACAGCAGGTAGTTGGGGTTGGACTGGTACAGGTTCGGGGTCTTGTAGGCGCGCGCGATACCGCCTTTGACCGACAGTGCTTCGGTCAGCTTGTGCGACAGGTTCAGGCTGGGGCTGAAGTTGTCGCCGAAGGTTTCGTGGTGGTCGAAACGCAGGCCCGGGGTAATGGTGGTGTCGCCGACAATGATGTTGTCCTCGACGAACAGCGCATAGCTGCGGGCGGTCATCTTCGAGCTGCTGCGGTCGAAACCGACCAATCCGTCGTTAACGGTAGGGTCCGAGCTTTGCGGGCGCAGCGAGCCCTGGTCATTGAGCGCTTCGTACAGGTACTCGCCGCCCAGGGTCAGCACATGTTCGGTACTGCCCATGGCGAATGGCAGGTTCACTTCGCTGCTCAGGCGCGTATTGCGCAGGCGCGACATGGCGGCGCCTTCGGCATTGGGGGCACCTTCGGTGCGGCCTGCCAGGCCCTCGTTGAGGCGCCAGTTGCGCACGTACTCGTAGGCCAGCACGGTCTTGCTGGTACCCCAGGTGAAATCGCCCAGGTGGGTCAGGTCGTAGGTACTGCGCTGCATCACATTGGTTTCGTGGCCGTACAGGCTGGACACGAACTCGACATCACCACCGCCGTTGCTGTTCATGGTGTCGCCGGCAAAGATATTGCCCTGGCGGCTGTAGCCGGCACTGGCCTCGAGGCGGTGCTCGTCGTTCAGCTTCCAGCTCAGCAGGCCATTGAGGTCCTTGTTGCGTACGCCTTCGCGGCCCGCCACCAGCGCACTGGTGGCATGCCCGGCGTTGATGTCCAGGTCGTCGGCATCGGTCTTGGCCAGGCCGCCGTACAGGCGGAAGCCGAGGTTGTCGGTCAGGCCGCCGCCCAGGTTGAAGTTGGCTCGGCGGCTGGCGCCCTCGGCGCTGTCTTCCGGCAGCTGGGTGTACAGGCTGACGCTGCCCTTGAACTCGTCGGCGGGGCGCTTGGTGATGATATTGACCACCCCGCCCATTGCGCCGGAGCCGTAACGTGCGGCCGCCGGGCCACGGAGGATCTCGATGCGCTCGACCGCTTCTGCTGGTACCCAGTTGGTTTCACCGCGGGTATCGCGGTCGCCGTTCCAGCCATAGCGCACGGCATTGCGGGCGCTGGATGGCTTGCCGTCGATGAGGATCAGGGTGTTTTCCGGGCCCATGCCGCGCAGGTCGATCTGCCGGTTGTTGCCACGCGCGCCGCTGGCGCTGTTGCCGGTCAGGTTCACCCCGGGCTCGCGGCGGATGATGTCGGACAGGTCATTCGCTGGCGGATGGCGCTTGATATCTTCGGCGGTGATGATCGACGTACCCAAGGCCTGGCGTGCCTCGCGTTCGGCGGTGACCAGGGTGTCCTGGATTACCAGCGCGTTATCCGCGACCGGCATCTCCAGCACCTCACCCGTACGCTGTTCTTCGGCTTGGGCCGCGCTGGCCACCATGGCCGGTGACGCCAGCGCGACGAACGCCAGGGCCAGGCTGTTGGGTGAAGTCTTGCACTGCATGGGTACATCTCCTGCGATTCATGAGCGAAACGGCACATCCCTGTCGGAAACCGGGAGCCCTCGCCCACCGGCCTCGCAAACACAGTCTGGTGGCCAACAGGGATGGTAAATATAGGGATTCGCAAATGAGTTTAAATCTTATTTACGAAGTTTACATGTTTGTAACAGAACTTTGCGGACACGATGGCGTGCCGGCGCAGCCCGGCTATTCGCGCTGTTGCATGCATACACCTGTCCGATTTGCATCCTGCGCGACGCCTCCTACAGTTTCGAACGTAGCCCCTCTGCCGAGCCTCCTGATGCGCAGCCACGGAGAAAGCCACACCACGAACGCCACCCGGTCACTGTCGAAGATCCCTCGCAGTGTCTGGGCGCTGGGCTTCGTGTCGATGTTCATGGACATTTCCTCGGAAATGATTCACGCATTGCTGCCGCTGTACATGGTCACCGTGCTCGGCACTTCGGTAGTGGCGGTGGGCTTTATCGAAGGTATCGCCGAAGCGACCGCCTCGATCACCAAGGTGTTTTCCGGTGCCCTCAGCGACCGGCTGGGCAAGCGCAAGCTGCTCACGGTGCTGGGCTATGGCCTGGGGGCGTTGACCAAGCCGGTATTCCCCATGGCCTCCGGGCTGGAGTGGCTGACCGCGGCCCGCTTCGTAGATCGGGTCGGCAAAGGCATTCGTGGGGCGCCGCGCGATGCGCTGGTGGCCGACGTTACGCCCGCTGAACTGCGTGGTGCAGCCTTCGGCCTGCGCCAGGCGCTGGATACCGTGGGCGCGTTCCTTGGGCCGTTGCTGGCGATCATGCTGATGTGGCTGACCGCGAGCCATTTCCAGACGGTGTTCTGGGTGGCGGTGCTCCCGGCGTTCGTGGCGTTGTACATCCTCATTGCCTTCGTGCGCGAACCTGAAACGCCGGCCTCCAGCCGGACGGTGCGTTCACCGCTGGCACTGCACGAGCTGGCCCGCCTGGGCCCGGCCTATTGGCGGCTGATCGGCCTGGCCACGCTGTTCACCCTCGCCCGCTTCAGCGAGGCGTTTCTGCTGCTGCGCGCCCAGGACATGGGCCTGGCGCCGCTGTGGGCGCCGGTAGTGCTTGTGCTAATGGCCTTGACCTATTCGCTGGCGGCCTACCCCGCAGGGGTGCTGTCGGACCGCGTAGGCCGCCGCGGCGTGCTGATGACCGGGCTGGGACTGCTGGTCGCCGCCGACCTGCTGCTGGCCCTGCTGCCGGGTTGGACCGGGCTGGCCATGGGGGTGGCTGCATGGGGCCTGCACCTGGGCTTCAGCCAAGGCATCTTTGCTGCCATGATCGCCGACAGCGCCCCCGCCGAACTGCGCGGTACAGCCTTCGGCCTGTTCAACCTGCTGACCGGCGTGGCGCTGCTGGTGGCCAGCGTGATGGCCGGACTGCTGTGGGACGGGGTCGGCTTCAAGGCGACATTCCTGCTTGGCGCAGCGTGTGCCGGCAGCACCCTGGTCGGGGTCGCGTTACTCAGGTCAGGCCCCTGCAAGCCGAACTAGGCCAGCACTGGCTGCTGCTCCAGTAGCGACCAGCCGCCATGCCCGTCCACTTCCAGCCGATGGGTATGGAAACCTGCCAGCGTACTGCGGTGCCCGACACTGACCAGCAACGCCCCCGGCATTTCCGTGCGCAACAGTGAATACAGAGCATGCTCGAGCCCTTCATCCATGGCCGAAGTGGACTCGTCGAGAAACACCACCTGCGGCCGGTTGAACAGCACCCGGGCAAATGCCAGGCGCTGTTGCTCACCAACCGAGAGAATGTGTGACCAGTCACAGCTGACGTCCAGTCGCTCGGCCAGGTGGGCCAGGTTGACCTGGTGCAAGGCCTGCTGCATCCGCGTTTCATCCTCAGGCCTGCTGGCCGCCGGGTAGGCAATGACGGCGCGCAGATCGCCCAGCGGCAGGTACGGCCGCTGCGACAGGAACAGCGCCTGGTGGCCAAGCGGGCGCCTGACCTCACCCTCGGCATACGGCCAGAGGCCTGCCAGCGCACGCAGCAGCGTGGTTTTGCCACTGCCCGACGGCCCCTTGATCAACAGCGCCTGGCCGGCGTGCAGGTCAAGGTCCAGGTCGGCGATAAGGGCATGCCCGTCCGGGCGCAGCACCTGCAGGCGGCTGATCGACAAAGCATGCTCCTGGTCCTCGGTGATGACGCGCGGCAAAGCGCTTGCCTGCTCGTTGGCATCGAGGAAGCCGGTCAGACGGTCGAGGGTGGCCCGGTACTGGGCAAAGGCATCATACGACTCGCGGAAGAACGACAAAGAATCCTGCACCTGGCCAAAGGCCTGGGAGGTTTGCATGACGTCGCCCAGCTTGATCGCCCCGCTGAAGAAGCGCGGTGCTTGCAGAATGAACGGGAACACCACTGCTACCTGGCTCACGCCCAGGTTGAAACCACTGAATTTCAAGTTCCGGAACACCAGCGCCCAGGCATTCACGATCAAGGCACCAAAGCGGCCCAGCAAGGTGCCCCGCTCGACCTGCGCGCCCTGGTAGAAAGCGATGTTCTCGGCGTTCTCGCGCAGGCGCATCAGCGCGTAACGGAAGTTGGCGGTGAGCTTTTCGTTGAGGAAGTTCAGGCGGATCAGCGGCCGCCCGAGGCGGAAGGCAATCCAGGTGGCGACGATGACATACAGGTAGACGGCAAACACCATCGCCCGGGGAATCTCCACACCAGCGACGGCCAGCGGCGCCGACAGCCCCCAGAGGATGCCGGTGAACGCCACCAGCGAAACCAGCGCACTGACCGCGCCCAGGGCGAGGGTCACCGAGTTGCTGACAAAGGCGTTGACGTCCAGTTCGATTCGCTGGTCGGGGTTGTCCACCGGCTCGGCGAGGAACTGGCCACGGTAATAAGCATCACCGTGCATCCAGTCGTAGGTCAGGCGTTCGGTCAGCCAGACCCGCCACTGGATGCTGAACGCCTGGCTTACATAGAAGGTGAACAGCGAACGCAGCACATGGATGGTGGCCAATACCGCGAAGACGCCGAGCAGGTACCAGAAGGCAGTCTGGTCAAGGCCCTGCAAGGCGCTGTAGAAGCCGTTGTACCAGAATGAGAACAGCACATTCAGGCGCACCGAGAATAGCGTCAGTACCAGCAGCAGGGCGAACACCAGCAACGGCCGCCAACTGCGCCTGAAACTGAAATAGGGCCCGGCAAGCTCCCAGAACTGACTGCCCCAGCGCGTACAACGTACGGCCAGTGTAGCGGCCGCTGTGAAGCAGACAAAAGTGATGAACGAGGCGAATGCCAGCCAGCTCAGGCTCTCTTGCAGGGCCTGGTGCCAGTTCATTTCCATGGTGGGTATCCGTGCTGAGTATTTCCGCGAGCGTAGCATTGACCTGTGATTCGTCAGGCATAAATGACGCACATTTCATGATTGCTTTTGCGAGCTACGCGGCCCCCTGTGGGAGCGGCTTTAGCCGCGAAGCAAGCGACGCGGTGGATGGCACCGGCTTTGCCGTTGTTCGCGGGTGAACCCGCTCCGACAGAGGGGGTGTGCAGGCCTGGGATTGGTAGACCAGAAAGACAAAACCCCTACCTGCATATGCAGATAGGGGTTTTGCGAAATGAATCTTGACGATGACCTACTCTCACATGGGGAAACCCCACACTACCATCGGCGATGCATCGTTTCACTGCTGAGTT